>WFZY01000361.1 GCA_015489265.1 Flavobacteriaceae bacterium
ACTATAAAGTATGAATAGTTATTATTTTATTCTCGGTATTAGTTTCTTGGTAATTTTATCTTATTTTTTTGATATTATATCCAAGAAAATTAAGGTACCTTCAGTTTTATTGTTGCTTGGGACTGGTGTTTTTTTAAATAATCTGTCAAAAACTTTTGGGTTTCAATTACCCGATTTACAACCAACGGTTAATGTTTTGGGTTTAGTTGGTTTGTTGTTAATTGTCTTAGAGGCGGCATTGGATTTAAAATTAACTAAAGACAAAAAGAATTTGATTATCAAAGCCTTTACAACTGCTTTGATGATATTGATAGGTACATCTTTTGCTATTGCCTATTTAATCTTTAGTATGGGGTTAACCCATGATTTTTATACGGCGTATATCAATGCTTTACCTTTGTCGGTGGTGAGCAGTGCTATTGTGATTCCTAGTGTGCATTTTTTAGATGAAGAAAAAAAGGAGTTTTTAATTTATGAATCAACCTTTAGCGATATTCTTGGCATTTTGGCTTTTGACATTGCTTTGATGATTCCCAATAGTCAAGGGCATATTTTTGCCAAAGTAGGCGGAGGGCTGATTTTAACACTTTTAGTATCTTTAATAGCCGGTTATTTACTGATATTTTTGTTTCAAAAAATCCGAACTAAAATTAAATTTTTCTTATTCTTGTCCATCTTAACGGCATTGTTTATTCTTGGTAAAATTATGCATCTGTCAAGTTTGATTTTAATCTTGATTTTTGGATTGATGTTAGAAAATTTTAATATTTTTTTTAGAGGAAAATTTGCTGTATTTTTTAAACAAAACCGTATTGAAGAAGTTAGAGAACAATTTAAATTAATCACCTTTGAAACTGCTTTTTTAATACGAACTTTCTTCTTTGTTCTGTTTGGTATGACCATCGATATACATGGTATTTTTTACGAAAACGTTATGATAATTGGTACTTTTATTTTACTCTTAACTTTTTTAGTCAGGTATTTGAATTTAAAAGTTTTTTTCAGAGGCAAATCCCTATTTCCTGAAGTTTTTATGGCACCCCGCGGCTTGATAACTATTTTGTTGTTTTATAAAATTCCGGAAATTTACAAAATCCCTTATTTCAGTAAAGAAGTCATTTCTTTTGTCATTTTGGGTTCAGCAATTTTAATGACATTGGGTTTATGGTTTAGCAAGAAAAAAACCTCCGTAGAAGAGTTTGAAATATATGAAAATTTTGATCATGGACGCCATTCAGAGGCTAACCCGCTTTGGGAAGAACTATATGAAAATCATGAAAAATAGATTGCAGAGTATTTTTTGTAATACATTTGTATAAAGTAAATTGTGGTGGTCGAATGGTCAGAAATAGATTTATAAAAAAGCATATTGTCCGGTAAAGCTATACAATTTTAGAAAAAGTGATGGTTTGCCGAATATTCTCTCGCTATTCTTTGCACTTATCAAATTTATAATTGACAAAGATTTGAGCAAAGATTTGATTTATGGCTCTTTGTTGTTTTTGTTGATATGCCTAATAAAAATTTATGAATTTTTAGGATTAATAGAATATGGGTAATTTATGTAATTTTTTAATAATCTAATAAGTCGGCAAAATATTACTTTTATGTTCCAATTTATATAAAATCTCTTCTTTTTTGATAAAGTTTTGTATCATTTTAATAACAACAATAACTAATACAATATCAAAGGCATATAAAAATATTTCAACTAGCGCATCGCTTTTTAGTTCTTCCAAAGTATTAGTCGGCATGCGAAAAACAATTCTATTAAAAAAATTATCAAGAATCCATAATGTCCACCATAAACCGATAATGGAAGATACCGGTGCGATATAATCTTGTTTTTTTAGTTTGATTAATCGCGATAATTTTGAATCGAAATCCTTTAAAATTTGATAAGGATAATACAAATTGATAACCGGTATTATCCAACTCCAAATAACCATTGCTTTAGAATGTCTCGGCTTTATCGATTTGGCGTCCAGATTGTTATAAATACCTAAAAGCCATCGTATAAAAAATATACCGGACACTATAAAAAGTATAATATGTAGAACAGAAAATAATTGAATCAACCAATCGCTAAAACTTAAGATGTCATCATCAATATTGTCTGCTTTAAGTTTTTTTGAAATTAAGATGTAACGCCATGCAAATCCGATAATCAAAGACAAATCCGTTAAAGCAACCAATCCTATAAAAAGAATAGCCAAATTAGCTTTAGACTTGGTTGATTTAATCGGAACATCTTTTATATTTTCTGTTGTAATTTCATCATCTTCATTGCTGATTTTAGCTGATTTATCTAAAACAAAATCCGGACAATAGGTTGTAAAATCCATTTGTTTTCCCCGAAGGTTACAAATATCATCATAGCCGGTATAATTTGATTTCCGGTTGAGACAAACCTGACATTTTTCAAATTGTTTGTCTTGTGAAAAATCCTCCATGTATCTAAATCTTTTAAATTGACTGCCTCAAATTTAGGATATTTTTTGGACAAACTTCTTATGATGATAATATTTTTGATATTTAAAATAAGCCAAACTCGCCAAAATAGCGATAAACAGTACAAAATAGTATACAAAAGCCGGCGTTTGCTGCGGTTCGCCTTTGGCATAAGAATGCAATCCTGCCAAGTAATAGTTTACGCCAAAATAGGTCATGGCAATGGAAGCAAAAGATATAACCGCCATCAAGTTAAAAGCAAAATAACCACGCAGTCCGGGGACAAAACGGGCGTGAATAACCAAAGCATACACAATGATGCTAACTAATGCCCAGGTTTCTTTAGGGTCCCAGCCCCAATAGCGTCCCCAACTTTCGTTTGCCCACTGACCGCCTAAAAAGTTACCGATGGTGAGCATCACTAAGCCAATGGTTAAAGCCATTTCGGTGATTATGGTCAATTCTCGGATGTAAGATTCCAATTTTTTTTGGTTGTGTTCATTGGTCAGCGCCATAAGAAGCAAATTGATGAGTCCTAAAATCATTCCAATAGCAAAGGGTCCATAACTGGCGACAATAATAGATACATGAATATCAAGCCAATAGGAATTTAAGACCGGTACCAGATTTTCTATCTGCGGGTCCATCCAATTCCAATGGGCAATCATCAGAGTCATAGAGCCGACGAATAAGCCGGCAGCCAGCACTAAAGCCGATTTTCTACCTAAAATCAGACTAAACAAAATAATGGCAAATGAAACATAAACCATTGATTCATAAGCATTACTCCAAGGGGCATGTCCGCTGATATACCAACGTAAGCCCATAAAAAACAACATCCATAAAAATAGTAAAATACTCAGTCCGTATAAAAATTTGATGGCATAGCAGATTATTTTAGATCGGCTGAAAATTTGAGCAATTGCCAAGATGAATATAAACAAAGACAAGGTCATAAATTGCCAAAACAGCGACCGGAAGGCATCATATTTATTATAAAAAATTTCCCATTTGATGTGTTTTTCAGACGGATATACTGCTTTACCAAAAGTTCTTTGATATTTATCAATACCTTTTAGTATTTGGTCAGCCAATTTGTAGTCACCGGTTTCTTTTGCCTTAAAGATTTCTTTGGTCCAAAGTGGCATGGCATTGACGGCAAAGTTTTTATCATCTTCATTGAACTTAAAATCTTTGATTTTAGTCCAAGAATACCATTTATGATTGGGGTCATCGGGTAAGGGAAATAATCGTAAATTATTGGTTAATAAAGTGTTATAAAGTAAATTTACGCGTCCGCTGACATTGATGACATCTTTATCAAATTTACCTTTGATGCGTTTTTTTTGCGCTTTTTCAAGATACGATTGCAGTTTGTAGTTGCCTTGTTCGTCAAAAAAGTCGATTAAACGGGCATATTTTTGGTGTTTATCAACTCCGATAATATTTCGCAAACTTTCATCACCACGTTCCATATAAATCATCGGTACATACCACCAACCTTCCGGATAGCTAATCATGCCGGTTAAGACTTGGTCCGCTGTAAAAGTTTCGCCACCTTTTGTCGTATAAGTATCGTGTTTGGTAAGTTTACGTAACAGCTCTGAACTGTAGGTATTGACCGGTTTCATCCGTCCGCCGTAATCTTGAATGACCAAATGTCCGAAAGCTTCGGCTTTATCAACCGGTGCTACGGTTTTTATAACGATAGAATCTGTGTTAATTTTGTTTTCTTGGGCATTGAGCATACTACCGGCAGCTAAGAAAAGTAAAACGATACAGGTTTTACGGGCTTTCTGAATTTTTGACAATTGCTGTCGCAGTTTATAAAAACGCGTACCTTTGACCACAAAAATCATTAGCAATCCGAAATAAAGCAGTGCATAACCGATATAAGTAATCCATGTACCCCAAAAATCATGGTTGACCGATAATTGTGTTTCTTCATATTCGGGTGTAATAGTATAGGAAGATTGGTAAAAACGGTAACCTTTATAGTTGAGTACATGATTCATAAAAATACGAAAGTTAAATGTTGTATCCTTGTCAATCAAAGTTACTTCACTGGCATAAGATTTTGGCATTTTAGAACCGGGATATTTTTCCAGTTGAAAATCGCGTAATTTGAGTTGAAAAGGCAAATGCCGGTAAATAGAACCGAATGTCATCCGGAAGTTTAAGCCGTCAAGATTAAATATTTTGGGGTTTTCGGGCATATTTTTTCCACCATATAAACCGACGATTTTTTCTTTATCATCGGCTTTAACTTTGACTTGTAACAAATCTCTTAAATTGCTGTTTTTGGGTCCGCTAATATTTTGCAGTTCTCCTTTAACAGGTCCTTCAGGTACTACAAAATTGAGATTGTTAAACCGGTACAAACTTGCTAAATGAAAAGGGACAACAGAATCTTTGGGAACTTCAAATTGTTGTTGGTCGCGCATACGCATGTAGGTACCCGCAACAGGTGACAAAATGTATAAACTGTCATTTTTTTGAAAGATATTAATGGCATCA
Organism: Flavobacteriaceae bacterium; assembly: GCA_015489265.1. Classification (GTDB taxonomy): domain Bacteria; phylum Bacteroidota; class Bacteroidia; order Flavobacteriales; family Flavobacteriaceae; genus WGBX01. The sequence continues at coordinate 4,969 of WFZY01000361.1, forward strand.
GGGAATGTGTTATTAAAAGCCAATCCCGTATCGCCGATCAGTTTTTTCTCACCGGATTTAAAATATAAATCCTGACGCCCTTGATTGGTCGAAACCACAAATTTCAGGTAGGTATCACCGGTCGCATTTCTTACTAAAGTATCTTTAGCGTTCGGAATATAATTAAGCACCTGAATATCAATAGGTTTTTCTTTAAAATAAAAGTTTGTATGATAATGATTGTCAGTGAGAAAAGCCACGTCAATAGCTGATAATTTTAGAGCTTTTTTAAACGGCGGATCAATTCTTTCCACACCGTTATCTACATCAATTTTCAGGTAAACTTTATCCGACAAAAATGTATCGGTGGTTTCGCCTTCACGAATCGGCATCATGCCTTCAAAACTGATATACCGCGTTACACCGGCACCAATCAAAATCAATAAAAAAGCTATATGAAATAAGAAAATCGGCCATTTTTTCTTTTGATACATTCTAAACCGGATGATATTCCCAATCAAATTGACCGCCAATAAAATCATTAACAATTCGAACCAAAAACTATTGTAAATCAAAGTACGTGCAGTCGGCGTACCATAATCATTCTCAATGAAAGTGGCGATACCCATAGCCGTAGCAAACAGCACAAATAAAACCGCCATGGTTTTAGTGGAAATCAATACGTTATATAGTTTTTTTAGAAAACTGTTCATAGTTTCATATTTTGATGACAAAATTAGAGGTTTCAACCGAAAAAGCGGGTATTTTTAACAAAATATTTTAATGGTAGAATGCAACTTGATAAGGAAAACTTATCATTATAATATATGGTTGTTCATTTTCTTAAAAATGAAGGCTGAAAAAATAATCAAGAATACTTTAAAAATTATTTTGTTAGTATTGAATTATTAGTATTTTTGTTCATGAAATTATTTAAAATAAAAACACAATGACATTTCCCGATAATTTAAAATACACTAAAGAACACGAATGGATTTTGGTTGAAGGTGATACAGCCAAAGTCGGTATTACGGATTTTGCCCAAAGAGAATTGGGTGATATTGTTTATGTTGAGGTTGATACCGAAGGTGAAGAATTGGATAAAGATGAGGTTTTCGGAACCGTTGAAGCGGTAAAAACCGTATCCGATTTGTTTATGCCTGTAGGTGGTGAAGTCCTTGAGTTTAATGAAGCTCTGGAAGATGAACCGGAATTGATTAACAAGGATCCTTACGGCAAGGGTTGGATTATAAAAGTTAAAATAAAAAATATGGATGACCTTGCCGACCTGTTAGATGCTAAAGATTATCAAAAAAATATCAAAGCGTAATTACAGACTATTGGCAGCCGGCTATACAATTTGGCTGACTGCCGTTAGTTTAACACCATTGGACGGCTTGGACTTGCCGTCCTTTTCGTATGCCGATAAAATCGTGCATTTGTTTTTATACTTCTTTTTGACGTTGCTATGGTTACTTGCTTATCCGAAATGGTGGCGTAAACCGGTGTTTTTTATCATTTTGGTTATTTTGTGGGGTATTGCTATTGAGTTTATTCAAGAATATTTTGTACCCACACGCAGCGGTGATATATTTGATGCTCTGGCAAATACGATTGGTGCTTTGACCGGTTTGCTGGTGTTTCATTCGTGGTTTAAAGCGCTTGTATAAGGGATGCTGAATTTGTTTTGGTGTATTTCTGAAAAATTTTTCTACCAACAGTGTCGCCCCTACGGGGCTCAAAGGAATTCTTTTATTGATATATCTACAAACGGTGTCGCCCTATGGAGCTTAATCGCTTTTATATGTTATATATGCATGCTTAAACACATATAGATTGAGATTGGATATTAATGATTAAACCCCGAAGGGGTGACATATTTATAGGTTAGAAATTTATGGAAACGATTGAACCCCGAAGGGGTGACATATTTATAGCAAAAAAAACAGCAATCTTTCAAATTTTATCTTTATTTTTGATTCCGTTACCAAGCCAATGAATTTTAGCCCGCAACAGGGATAGAAGCGGTAGCTCGGTGCCGTTTCAAACCGATTATTTTGAGTCGGGTGGCGGCGACCGCAGGAAGCCCCCGCACCGGCTACAAAATAACGGCTTTGAACCAACCGGCTATAAGCGGATAGCCCGTCTGTTGCCCAATAAATGATATGAAAAAATTTGGATTTATACTTTTCTTGTTTTTTGGATTTTCTGTTTTTGCACAAAAAACCGATAGTTTGCATGCGCCAAAAATCGGATTGGTGTTGAGTGGGGGCGGAGCAAAGGGACTGGCGCATATCGGGGTGTTGAAGGCATTGGAAAAATACCGGATTCATCCGGATTATATAGGGGGTACGAGTATGGGTGCGATTGTCGGGTCGATGTATGCAGCAGGGTATTCTGCGGCGCAAATTGATTCTATTTTTCACCGGATAGATTTTGATAAGATTTTGTATAACCGATTGAGTCGTAAGTATTTAAATAATTTTGAAAAGGAACGCGGCAAGCGGTTTATCATTAATTTCCCGGTATCGTTGCAGTCTATGTCGGTGCAGTTGCCGCGCGGTTTGTCCGACTCGCAACAGATGTTTAATGTGCTGGCGCAAGTCTTGCAGCCGGTGCATCAAATTGAGGATTTTTCGCATTTGCAGATTCCTTATATCTGTATGTCCACCGATATTGTGACGGGTAAACAGGTATTGTTTAATCACGGTTATATGCCGGCTGCTGTTACGGCAAGTGCTTTGTTGCCAAGTGTTTATAAGCCGTTAGATGATGGAAGTAAATTGTTACTGGACGGCGGTATTGTCAATAATTATCCGGTGCGAGAGGTGAAAGATTTGGGGGCGGATTTTATGATTGGGAGTGATGTACAAGGCAAAATTTTATCTAAAAAAGACATCAAGGATATGGGGTCTATCTTAGACCAAATAGTGAGTTTTGGTATGTATAAAGAGATGCCGCTTAAGAAAGCTATGACGGATTTGTATATTCATCCCGACATTACGGGATTTGGGGTGACGAGTTTTGAAAACATCGATACGATTATAGCACGTGGCGAACGGATAACTTTGCAAAAATTAAAACAGCTGCCGGATATAAGCCGTTTGCAGTCTGATAAGCCGGTCAGGAAATTGCGGTATCAAGCGCCGGATAGTCTGGTGTTTGATAGAATTGTACTAACCGGACAAAAGAATTTTAATCGGGACTATATTTTGGGAAAAATCGGGGTGCGTCCCCGTGAGAAAATTTCGTATCGTGATTTTTTAGATGGTATCAATAATTTGATTGGGTCTGACAATTTTGAAAAGGTGTATTACCGGTTTAAAAAAGAGCAGGGCTTGCATTATTTGTATCTGGATGTTAAAGAACGCTTGCATAAAGCATCGATGAGTTTGGGCTTTCATTTCAATGATTTGTACAAAATAAATGTGATCGCTAATTTTGAAAATAAACGAATATTGACCAATAATGATATGCTTTCGGTGGATGTGATTGGCGGTAATTATTTTAGGTACAATTTTGATTATATCATCGATAACGGTTTTAAATTGAGCTGGGGATTTCATAGTGGTTTGCAGCGGTTTGCGCATCGGGTTGATGCAAATGCTTTGTTTAGCGAACAGCATTACTCGGTTAACAAATTAGATTTTAACTATTTTCTTTTTTCAAATAAACTGTATTTTCAGGGGAATTTGAATCATTTTTTATATTTGAAAATGGGTGTGACCCATCAATATAAAAAGTTATATACCTATGTTTTTTCGAGTGCGCAAGATGATGAATATTATTTTGGACGGAACCATTATTTTGGCAATTTTGCTTCTATAAATTTTGATAGCCGTGATGATTACGACTTTCCGACCAAAGGATTGTACTTAAAAGCCAAATGGCATTATGTATGGGGTTCTTCGGATTTTTATGATGATTTTAAACCTTATTCATTATATATATTTAAAGTGAACTGGACACTGCGTTTGACAAAATATTTATTGTTGCAACCACAAGTGGTTTCGGGTTTACATTATGGTAATCGTTACAACTATGAAAACATTTTTTATTTGGGAGGTATGAATGCATATACCGGAAGTGATCAAATTTCAGGTTTTAAACCTTTACCTGTGTTATCTGTAAGTGCAACTAAATTTGCAGCTTTTTCGTTAAGTCCGGTATTACAATTGTATAAGAATCATTTTATAGAGTTGGGCGGTCATTTGTTATTTTATGACAAGAGTAATGATTTGTTGCCGGAACATTCGAAGAGTTTGTACGGATTTAATTTCGGTTATGGTTTTAAGTCTTTTTTAGGACCTTTGAGAATCAATTTCGGACGCATTCCACAGTGGCAGCAGAATACGTTCAATATTTCTTTGGGGTATAATTTTTAAGGGAAAGTGCCGAGTATCGAGTGGAAAGTGTAAAAGCGAAAAAGTGCGGTTGTCATTATGCTACCGTCAAGTAAACCAAACGACAAAATGCGGAGGTTAATAACATATATATCGAAAAATATACGGTGAATATTTTGTTTACGGAGAATAATTAGTATATTTGTCGCAAATTATGCAAAGAATAAAAATTTATATACACGAACAAGATAATTGGCCCTACTTTACTTGGGACAACAAAAAAGTATTATTGAAACTTGGAGAAACAAGAAACCTTCAGGGGAGATTATTGGGAAAAATGGAAACGCTTGGTTTTGATTTACAAAATGAAGCTGTATTAGATACCTTAACATTAGATGTCATAAAATCATCAGAAATAGAAGGTGAACTTTTGGAAAGGGAACAAGTTCGTTCTTCAATTGCAAGAAGATTAGGGCTTGACATTGCTGGGACGGTTTATTCGGAAAGAAATGTCGAAGGAGTTGTAGAAATGATGTTAGATGCTACGCAACGATATGCAGCACCATTAGATTCAGATAGATTATTTGATTGGCACGCTGCGTTATTTCCAACAGGAAGAAGTAATATGTATAAAATCACTGTTGCCGGTTGGAGAAAAGACCCTATGCAAGTAGTTTCCGGACCTATGGGAAAGGAGAAAGTACATTATGAAGCACCTAAACCTGAATTGGTGCCCCAAGAAATGAATAAGTTTCTATATTGGTTTGAAAATGAAAATGAATTAGATTTAGTATTAAAAGCGGCAATTGCACATTTGTGGTTTTTAACCATTCATCCTTTTGATGATGGAAATGGAAGAATAGCAAGAGCTATAACTGATATGTTATTAGCGCGTTCAGATAAAAGTGTTCAACGGTTTTATAGTATGTCTGCTCAAATTAGAGTTGAACGCAAAGCATATTATAATATCTTAGAAAAAACACAAAAGGGACATTTGGATATTACCGAATGGATATTATGGTTTCTGAATTGTTTAACAAATGCTATTAACGCAACAGAAAATATTTTATCAAAGGTACTGTATAAAGCAGAATTTTGGAAACTACATGCTACAACAATCCTTAATGAAAGACAGCAAAAAATGCTCAATAAATTGCTTGATGGATTTACAGGAAAGTTAACTTCTTCAAAATGGGCAAAAATGAATAAATGCTCTCAAGATACGGCTTTAAGAGATATACAAGACTTGATAAAGAAAAATATTTTGCAGAAAGAAGCAAGTGGTGGAAGGAGTACTAGCTATGAATTGGTAAAAATGTCCGGCGGTAACAATGTATAAATGTATTACCGGGCAAAATGCTAAATATGAATACTTAACTATTAAATATATTCGGTATAAGTTGAAAGTGAAGTGTTTCAAAAAATCGCACTACGCTTATACTAACCAATGGGGAAGCTTAAAATTAAAAACCTAAAATGCTAATTTTTTCTTTTTTGATTGAATTATAATATATTGATAAGTAATTGGTTAGGTATTTTGGAATAGAGTTTGATAATGATTTAGCAAAATAATATTTTTATGAAACGAATTTTTTTACTTTTTCTTTTTTCCATTTTTTTTAAGCCGTTAAATGCACAAGATTTGGCATACAAACCCGGTGAGCATTTCAAATTCCGGATTCATTACGGGATATTTAATGCCGGATATGCCACTTTGGATTTGAAGACCGGAGTGTTTAAAGGAAAAAATCTCTATCATGCTATCGGCAAGGGCTGGACTACCGGTATATCCAGATGGTTTATGGAAGTACATGATTTGTATGAAAGTTATTTTGATTCGTACAATCGTCCTTACAGGTTCATCAGAAAAATAGATGAAGGTGGTTATACGATGGATAAAGAATTGCATTTTGATGAACAAAATCATAAAGTTTTGGTAATCAATAAAGAAAAAAATACTGCTAAAGAATATACAACGCCACAACGGGTACATGATATGGTTTCGGTGTTTTATTATCTGCGCAACTATGATACATCTAATCTGAAACCGGGTGATGCCATCAGTGTCGATTTGTTTTTGGATGAAGAAATTTTTCCTTTTAAACTCAAGTTTTTGGGTAGAGATGTGTTGGATACCAAAATGGGTGAAATCCATAGTCTGAAATTTAGACCTTTGGTACAATCCGGTCGTATTTTTAAAGAGGATGAAAGTCTAACGGTTTGGGTCAGTGATGACAAAAATAAAATGCCG
>WFZY01000362.1 GCA_015489265.1 Flavobacteriaceae bacterium
CTTTGGCATGTCCCCAGTCTCTTTTGGCATCTAAGTTACCCAAATACAAGGTGTCTTGTAGTCCTAAAACTATTTTAGCCGCCGCTCTGGTTATTTTACGGCTGACGAAAGTTTCGCCACGTAAAGGTGATTCGTGATTGAACAAAATGCCATTTGAAGCAAACATATTATAAGCTTCGCGATAGTTGACGGTAATCCAGTAAGCATAAAGTTTAGCTACGGCATATGGACTACGCGGATAAAAAGGGGTTTTCTCCGACTGTGGCACCTCTTGCACTTTGCCAAAAAGTTCTGAGGTAGAAGCTTGATAAATTTTAGTTTTACCGGTCAACCCTAAAATTTTGACAGCTTCTAAAATCCGTAAAGTGCCGAGCGCATCTGTATCAGCTGTATATTCCGGCATTTCAAAAGAAACTTGTACATGACTCATTGCCCCCAAATTGTAAATTTCATCGGGTTGCACTTCTTGAATAATTCTGATGAGATTAGTGCTGTCAGTTAAATCACCATAATGTAAAATAAAATTCCTGTCCGGTTGATGCGGATCTTCATATAAATGGTCTATCCGGTCTGTATTAAATAAAGAGGAACGTCTTTTAATACCATGGACTTCATAGCCTTTTTTGAGTAAAAATTCACTCAAATAGGCACCATCCTGTCCCGTTACACCTGTAATTAGCGCTTTCTTTTTTTTCACTTATTGTAAGTTTAAATAAAATTCAAATTTACTTAATTAAACTGAATTTTCTCCTAAATATTATCCAAAAAACTCCTTACATATAATCCTTTGACTATTTTCTGTATTTTTGCCTTATAGATAAGAAAGCTTTAGCCATCTTTTTTTGGTTCTTTAAAGTGACATAATTTAAACAATACATGATTGAAAAACTTTCCATACTCATTCCTGCATATAATGAAGCCCAAACCATACATTTGATTTTAGATAAAATAAAAGCTGTCCGTTTGATACATGATATTCAAAAAGAAATTATCATTGTTGATGACCATTCCGCTGATCATACCGATAAAGCCGTCAAACGCTACATGCAAGATAATCCCGATTTGAATATTCATTTTTTCAGACAAGATAAGAATATGGGTAAAGGTGCCGCTATACACAGAGCCATCAAAGAAGCTACCGGTGACTATATCATTGTTCAAGATGCCGATTTGGAATATGACCCCGAAGAATACAATATTTTGTTAAAACCGGTTGTTATGGGCGTTGCCGATGTGGTTTACGGTTCGCGTTTTATGGGCGGCAAGCCCCACCGTATCTTATTTTACTGGCACAGTATCGGTAACAAATGGCTGACAAATTTGTCCAATATGTTTACCAATTTGAACCTGACCGATATGGAAACTTGTTACAAATTGGTCAAAACGGACATCATCAAAGCCATTCCACTTAACGAAAAACGTTTTGGTTTTGAACCGGAATTGACAGCCAAGTTGAGTCGTATCAAAAATATCCGCATATACGAAGTTGGTATCTCATACTACGGTCGTACTTATGAAGAAGGTAAGAAAATCAATTGGAAAGACGGTATGCGAGCAATTTATGTGATTCTGAAATATGGTTTGTTCAAATCAAAATAGATGCTCGTTTTTTACTTTACATCCGCACTTGACACTAATTCACTTTCCACTTGGTACTAATTATTTCCTCATTTCCTCATTTCCTCAAAATAACCTCCGTCATTCAATAAAGCCCAAAATTGTACGTTATTAAATTAGTTTTATTACTATATTTGCAAATTCCAATTTATATTCAATAAATGACAAAACTAAAGTTATTCAGTCTTTTTTTTATTTTAAATCTGGCTACTATTTGGGCTCAACAATACGAGTTTGGTATTGTAGCCGGTGGCGGTAATTATATTGGTGATATCGGTCGTGAGTATTATTTTTACCCAAATAAACCCGGAGGTGGCATAGTCTTTAAGCGTACTGTTAACCAATGGTTTTCCATTCGTTTAAATATGAATTATTTTCAGATTTCGGCTAAAGACTCAGAAGCAGAGAGCCTTGGACGCCGAGCCAGAAATTTTGCAACAGAGGCGCAACTTTTTTATTTTGATATGGGTGTTGAATACAATTTTATAGCGCGTAATCCTTTTTTGAAATTGCAGAGTATTCATAAAATTACACCATATTTTTTTACCGGTATCGGTTTGGGTAATTATTCCGGCAGTTTTTATCGCAATGATATAAATGATAATTCAAAAAAACAAGGATATAAATTTAATGGCACCAACTTGAGTATTCCTATGGTTTTAGGTTTAAAATATAAAGCATCACCGCATTTTCTTATTGCTCTGGAAACAGGTGCTTATTATTTTTTAACGGACAATCTGGATGGAACAGGAAGTTTTTACGGTAATGAAGATAGAATCATTAAAAGTGGACTCATTCCCACAACCAATACACACTCCAATGATTGGTATACATTTACATCAATCGGTTTTATCTACACCTTTGGTGATTTGAGTTGTTATTTTAATATGCAATAAACACTAATTGAAATGATGTCTCAATCTAATACCTTAAATTCTGATATTTTACCGCAACACATTGCTATTATTATGGATGGTAATGGACGTTGGGCAAAACAAAGAGGCAAAAAACGTGTTTTCGGGCATCATCAAGGTGTTAAAACGGTTAGACAAATTGTTGAAAATTCCGTAGAACTCAAAATTAAATATTTAAGTTTATATACTTTTTCAACCGAAAATTGGAACCGTCCAAAAGAAGAAGTGGATGCCTTGATGGATTTGTTGGTGCAAACCTTAAATGAACAAATTGACGATTTAATGAAGCAAAATATACGGCTTAATGCCATAGGCGATTTAAGCCGGTTACCCGTAAAAACCTATCAAACCTTAAAAGACGTATTGCAGAAAACAGCCGGCAATTCCGGTATGATGCTGTCTATTGCACTCAATTACGGTGGTCGCGACGAAATTGTACAAATGACTAAAAAACTGGCAAAAAAAGTTAAAAATAATATAATTTTGCCCGAAAATATTGATGAAAATAAAATAAATTTGCACCTTTACAGCCATAATTTGCCCGATGTGGACTTTATGATTAGAACCGGTGGCGAAAAAAGAATCAGCAATTTTTTATTGTGGAAAATTGCCTATGCCGAATTATATTTTACCGATGTACTTTGGCCTGATTTTAACAAACAACACTATTATGAAGCTTTGGCTGATTATCAAAAAAGAGAAAGAAGATTTGGAAAAACAAGTGAACAGATTAACAATGAAGCATAAATTATTATGGTCTATTTTGACCTTTTTATTAGTAACCGGTCTTTACGGTCAAAAGGTCAAGAGCGATGATTATAAAATCTACCAAATAGAAGACATTAAAATCAACGGGTTAAAACAGTTTAATCCACAAACCGTAAAAGCATTTATCGGCGTTGATAAAGGGGATATTATCGAAGTGCCCGGCGAACAAACCGCAGAAATTATCAACAAGCTCTGGGACTTAACTTATTTTTCCGATGTCGATCTGTACGTTATTCCTACAACTGACAATAAGGTGATTCTGGAAATAGACTTACAAGAATTACCTAAACTTTCTGAGGTAAAAATTAAAGGAATTTCACGTTCCAAACGCAAAGAGTTTATCAAAGATTTGGGACTGAAAAAAAATGCTATTTTAAGCGAAAACTTGAAAGCCAAAACCATAGAAACCATCAAAAACAAGTTTCTGCAAAAGGGTTTTTTAAAAACAAAAGTAAAATTGACAACGGTAGCAGATTCTGCCGATTACGTCAAGTTGTTGGTCAATGTTGATAAAGGTAAGCGAATCAAAATCAATCATATCAATATCATCGGCAATAAAAATATCAAAGCCCGAAAACTCAAACGCCAACTTAAACATACTAAAGAAAAACGTTTTTATCGCTTTTGGAAACGGTCTAAATATATTCCGGATGATTTCAAGGAAGACTTGGTCAAGCTCGAAAAATATTATAAAGAACAGGGCTATCGCAATGCACGGGTTCTATCCGATTCCGTATATTTTGACAAAAAAAATAAATTGAATATTGATATTAAAGTAGAAGAAGGACAAAAATATTATTTCGGCAATATTGATGTAGTTGGTAACAGCCGCTATTCAACCGATTTTATCAAAAAGATTTTAGGCATCAAAAAAGGCGACACATATAACGGTACACTCATAGCCAAGCGTATTGATGACCCCAGCAAACCTGACGCTGTAAGTGTTACCAATTTATATCAAAATAACGGGTATCTGTTTTCACGTATCAATTTGGTAGAAAAAGGTATTCGCAAAGATACCATTGATTACGAATTGCGTATTTATGAAGGCAAGCCGGCCAAATTTAATAACATTACGGTCAACGGTAATTTAAAAACCAACGACAAAGTTATTTATCGCGAATTGCGAACATTGCCCGGAGCAACCTACAGCAAACAAAACGTGATTAGAACTATTAGAGAGCTGGCACAAATGCAAATTTTTGATGCTGAGAAAATCACACCGGATTTAAAAAATATTGACCCCAATGCCGGTACGGTCGATGTCGATTGGCATGTTGAAGAATCCGGTAGTAGTCAAATACAACTGCAAGGTGGTTTTGACGGACATTATTTCATCGGGACATTGGGATTAGCTTTAAAAAACTTTTCTATCAGAAACATTTTTAACGGCAAAGCATACAAACCGCTGCCTATGGGCGATGGTCAGAATTTGTCCTTAAATTTGCAAGTTTCACAACGGTATGAAACTTACAGTTTATCCTTTATGGAACCTTGGTTTGGCGGTAAAAAACCACAAGCATTTACCGTTTCGACCTACTACTCAACCTATTACGGTATTGATTATACCAGTAACAACATTAATTATTACGATGTTGACCGAAGCAAACGCTTTATCATTACCGGTTTATCGGTAGGTTTGTCCAGAAAATTACAGTGGCCTGACGACTTTTTCTATTTGAGCCAATCCGTAAGTTTGAACCATTATACCATTGATAATTACGGCTCAATCGGAGCATTTGGATTCAATAACGGTACATCCAATAATTTTTCTTATAATGTAATGTTCGGACGAAATTCAAGCGGACCCAATCCTATTTTCCCTACGGTAGGTTCTGAGTTCGGTTTGAGTTTAAAATTGACACCGCCATATTCATTATTTAGCCATATTGATTATGCTACCATAAATCAAAATCCTGATTTTCAAGATGCGGACGGCAACCCCGATTATGAAAAAATAAACAGACAGAAATACAAATTTATTGAGTATTACAAAATAAAAATGTCAGGTACTTGGTATTCGTCCTTATACAAAAAATTGACCTTGCGTTCTAAAGCCGAATTCGGTTTATTAGGTGCTTATAATAAAGATTTGGGTATTCCGCCTTTTGAAAGATTCTTTGTTGGCGGAACCATGCCTACCGGTGGCAATCTCGATTCGAGAGAAACCATTCCGCTGCGTGGTTATACTGATCAATCATTAAATAGAAGTTTTGCCAATAGAGGCGGAACCGTTTACAATAAGTTTTTATTTGAATTACGCTATCCTATTACTTTAAAACCACAAGCATCCATTTATGTATTGTCATTTTTTGAAGGCGCCAATACCTATAACAATATAAAATATTATAATCCGTTCTCATTAAAAAAATCTGCCGGAGTCGGTGTGCGTATTTTTATGAGCGCTTTCGGATTATTGGGTATTGATTTCGGATACGGCTTTGATAAAGTCCCCGACAATACCGGCGTTCCTAAAGTTTCCGGATGGCAAACGCACTTTATTATGAATCAAAGATTTTAATAAATTTCGACTTTGGCATAATTATTTCTTAATATAAACTGAACTATGAAAAAATTAGTCATTTTACCGGTTTTAATCTTTTTGACCACCATCATATACGGTCAAGGAAGAATTAGAATTGCCTCAGTCGATATGGATTATATTCTTGAAAAATTACCGGAATATCAATCGGCTTTAAAAGAACTCAATGCCAGAGCCAATCGTTGGAAAGCGGAAATAGAACGCAAAGAAAAAGAAATTAAAGACCTGAAAGATGCTTTGGAACAAGAAAAGGTTTTATTAACCAAAGAACTGTTACAAGAAAAAGAAGAAGAAATTGCTTTCAAAGAAAAAGAACTGTTGAAATACCAATTGGCAAAATTCGGACCTGAAGGCGACTACATTCTTCAAAAAGAACACTTGGTAACACCGGTGCAAGATAGGGTTTTCAATGCCGTTGCCAAATTGTTAAAAACTGCCAAATATGATATTGTATTTGACAAAGCCAATGATAAATTGGGGCTGATTTATACATCACCCAAATTGGATATTTCCGATAAAATATTGAAATTAATCAGCAAAGAAAAAGGTAAAGAAGATCGCGTTAAAAAAAATAAAGAACGAAAAGCAAAACAAAAAGAAAAACAAAGTGAAGCGGCGAAAAGAAGAGCCGAATTGGCTGCCAAGCGAAAAGCCGAACGTGAAGCCAAACGCAAAGCTGCGCTAGAAGCACGTCAAAAACAAAGAGAGGCCAAGAAAAAGAAAGCTGCAGACAATAAGGATAATAAAAAAGTAACGGACGGAGAAGCCACAGAAAAAAAACAAAATGAAGCCGCTGTAAACAAGGATAGAAAAGAGCAAAAATCAGCTGAAAGCCATAAATCAAATAAAGCTAAGACCGATGAAAATACGGAAACTTACGGCAAACAATTAACGCCTGAACAACTTAAAGCTTTTGAAGCACAACAAAAAAAATTGACGCCGGAACAAAGAGCCGCGCAGCGTAAAGCAGAACGTGAAGCACGACGTCAAAGAATTTTGGAAGAACGGCGCAAACGTAAAGCTCAAAAAAATAAACAATCTGATGATAACCATAAAGAAAATAATAACTAAAATTAAACATTAAAATAGAATCATATGAGACACTTAAAACTAGTATTCGCCGCATTATTACTTTGGATGGGAACAACCAATGCCAATGCGCAAAAAATTGCACATATAAACGTGCAAAAAATTATGACCGAAATGCCTGAATTTAAAGCCGGTCAAGCTCAGTTGAAAAAGTTGTATGCAACTTATCAAAAAGAGTTTAAAGAAATGCAAGATGCTTATCAAGCCAAACTCAAAAAGTATCAAGACGAGTCTAAAACCGTTTCAGAGCAAGAAAACCAAAAACGGGTTAAAGAACTAATGGAAATGGAAAAAAACATTGCCAAAGCCCAACAAGATATTCAAGCCGAAGCCCAAAAGAAAGAAGCCGAATTGATGAAACCAATTCAAGAAAAATTGATGAAAGCTATCAAAGATGTGGCTAAAGAAAAAGGTTATGATTATGTATTTGACAGTTCAGGTCCCACCAATTTAATTGTAGCTAATGGACCGGATATATATGCCGATGTTAAAGCCAAATTGGGCTTCTAATAATAGTATTATGTCTAAAAATCCCGATATTTTTCGGGATTTTTTTTGATCCATTTCATAATGTAACATTTGTATCAAATTATTTATAATAGAAAATGATTTTTGTTATATTATTGAAAATTTATTAATAAATCCCCTCTTATTATTTGTAACTTTGAGAATAATTTAAAAACTTACGTATATGAAGTGCTTAAAAGAAAAACTGTATAAAAAAATTGAAGAACATCGTCCGAGAACCAAAAGATTGGCTAAAGAATATGGCGATGTCGTAGTAGATCATGTCAAAGCCGGTCAAATTATCGGTGGCATGCGTGGAATTAAAAGTTTAATTTCCGATATTTCATATTTAGACCCTTATGAAGGTATTCGGTATAGAGGCTATACGCTTCCCGAAGTATTTGAAAAATTACCCAAACCCAAAGGAGCAGAAATGCCTTATGTTGAGGGGTTATATTATTTATTGTTAACCGGTGATATTCCTAACCAAGAGCAAGTTGAAGCTTTGATTATGGATATGAATAACCGCCGTATCATTCCAAAATATGTCTGGGATGTAATCGATTCTTTCCCCAGTGAAAGTCACCCGATGGCAATTATGTCTGCAGCAGTTATGAGTTTGGAACGCGAGTCCCTATTTAATGTCAAATACCGTCAAGGTATCAGTAAAATGGATTATTGGGACCCGACATATGAAGATGCAACCAATTTGTTGGCAAAAATTCCTTTAATCGGAGCTTATATTTACAACAAACTTTACAATCCTGAAGGTGGACACCGTTATCCTGATCCGACATTGGATTTAGGTGCTAATTTTGCCTATATGATGGGTAAAGATGCGCCTTATGACGATGTGTCAAGAATGTATTTTATCATCCATGCCGATCACGAAGCCGGTAATGTGAGTGCTCATACCGGACACTTAATTGCCAGTTCTTTATCTGATGTTTATTATGCTGTTTCAGGTATGATTAATGGTTTAGCCGGACCTCTGCACGGTTTGGCAAACCAAGAAGTTTTACGTTGGTTGCAAAAACTATATGATAAGTTTGGCGATCAAGTGCCGGATAAAGAAGAATTACAAAAATATGTTTGGGATACCTTAAACAGTGGACAAGTGATTCCCGGATATGGACATGCGGTTTTACGTAAAACCGATCCCAGATATACGGTTCAAAGAGAATTTTGTTTGACACATATGCCGGATGATCCATTGTTTAAATATGTTTCTGCTTTGTATGATGTCGTTCCTGATATTTTGCAAGAGCATGGTAAAGCCAAAAACCCTTGGCCCAATGTTGATGCACAATCCGGTGTCGTTCAATGGCATTACGGTGTCAAAGAATACGATTTCTATACCGTATTGTTTTCTATAGGCCGTTCTATCGGTGTGTTGTCTAATATTATTTGGGATAGAGCTTTGGGATATCCTATTGAAAGACCTAAATCCATCACGACTGATATGTTGGAAGAAATGGTTGGAATTAATAATAAATAATAATTCTTTTCTCATAATCAAAAATAGGGCAGCTTTTGGCTGCCCTATTTTTGATTAATCAGCGATTGTTAATTTAAAAAACTTGATATATAAATGATCCTTGGCAGGAATGATAGCAGATTTTGAACTGACCATCGTGCCTTCAATAGGCATAAACCTGAATTTGCTACGTTTAGGTTGGTACAAAACCGATTTTTGTAAATCCCCGTTGTTGGATATTTTGACCAAATTTAAATTTTTGCGTTCACTACCTTTTAAATAAAACGGCTCACCTTCAGCAGGTTTTTCAAGTGGTGAATCCGTAAAAAATATATACTCTTTGCCATTGAGATAGGTGCCAAA
>WFZY01000363.1 GCA_015489265.1 Flavobacteriaceae bacterium
CATATTGGAATTTTTCCATTTACAATGTTTATGCACACGACAACACTTTTATGATGACTTTTAAATATGATGAGAATACCGAAAAAATTGATGCTTATCAAGTAACTTTGTTTAAAATAGTGCCGGCTATTTCTTATCATTTTAAGTTTTAAGGAAGTAAAAAGCGGAACAATTTTTCATTAACTTTGTTACTTATAAATAAGACCGATGAACAAACTCAAAATCATCAATGACCCGATATACGGTTTTATCAATATTCCGGATGAATTGATTTACGATATTATTCAACATCCGTATTTTCAACGCCTGCGACGCATTTCGCAAATGGGTTTGTCTTATCTGGTTTATCCCGGGGCGCAACACACGCGGTTTCATCATGCTATCGGTGCCATGCACTTGATGCAAACGGCTATACATGTCTTAAAACAAAAGCATATCAATATTACCAAAGAAGAAGAATTAGCTGCCCTAACTGCTATATTGCTACACGATATAGGACATGGACCTTTTTCGCATGCTTTGGAATTCAGCATTATTAAAAATATTTCGCACGAGCAAATTTCGTTGGCGATTATGCAAGAATTGAATCGGGAATTTAACGGACAATTGGATTTAGCTATTCAAATTTTTACCGGACATTATCACAAAAAGTTTCTTACGGAACTCATCAGCAGTCAAGTTGATGTGGACCGCTTGGATTACTTGCGGCGTGATAGTTTTTACTCAGGTGTAATCGAAGGGCAAGTCAACAGCGAACGTTTGATTAAAATGCTGAATGTCAAAGATAATCAATTGGTTATTGATGAAAAAGGAATTTATTCGGTAGAGAAATTTATCATTTCGCGCCGCTTGATGTATTGGCAAGTTTATTTGCACAAAACCGGTATGATGTTAGAGCGAATTTTGGAAAAAACTTTGTGGCGAGTTAAAGATTTGTTGCAACAAAATCAACCTGTATTTTTAGATGATAATTTATCCTATCTGTTTAAAGAAAATTTGACTGAAATTGATCAAGCATCTCTGGAAATTTTTACGGCATTGGATGATTCTGACATTTGGTATCATCTGAAAAAATGGACCAAGCATCCCGATTTTGTCTTGTCACGTTTGAGCCGGATGATTGTATTTCGTCAAGATTTAAATAAGATTATCATTCAAAAAGAAGCTTTTGACCAGCAAACTTTGGATGATTTAAAAATCAAAGTTTTAAAACAATATCCTATCGCCGAAAAAGATATTGCATATCTCTTGTTTTCCGGAAAATTAACACATCGGGCTTACAGCAAAGACAAGCAACCCATTAAATTGCTAACCAAAAATAACGAAATTATTGAATTTGCAAAAGCCAGCGATCAGCTCAATATTGAAGCATTGTCGCATCCGGTGACCAAATACTTTTTGAGTTATCCTGTATTAAAATAAATATTATTCACAGCTAAAAATTTGTTATTTTTGGCGCAAAATTAAAAGTACTTTCTAATGAAAGAATATATACAAGATTTATTTCATTTTGATAAAAGCGACATCGATAAAATAGTCAGTTACGGTACTAAAATCGTTATTGCCGGCTTGGTTTTATGGATAGGAATGAAAATTGTCAGAAAACTGCACAAAGCCATTGAAAAAGTAATGGTAAAAGCCGCTATTTCCGACAATATTCGCCCATTTTTATTAAATATTATTGACATCTCTTTAAAAGCTGTAATTATATTTATTGCATTAAGTGTTCTAGGTGCCGATTTATCCGGATTGGTGGCATTGGTAGCTGCGGTTGGCTTTGCCGTTGGAATGTCACTGCAAGGAAGTTTGGGTAATTTTGCATCCGGCTTACTTATTTTGACCCTAAAACCCTATAAGGTCGGCGATTGGATACAACTCGGTGACAAATTCGGTCGTGTTGAAGAAATTATGATTTTTAATACCAAAGTGGTTACACCCGGCAAAAAAGTTTTGATTGTTCCCAACTCTAAAATTACCGATGATATTGTTACCAATTATTCCGAAAAAGGTGTTATCCGTTTAGAAATTGATGTCCATATTCCTTATGAAGAAAATTGGTCTGCAGTTCAAAAAATATTATCCGAAGCCATACATAAAGTTCCTAAAGTATTAAAAGAACCGGAAGTGGAAATCGGTATTGCCGATTTTGACTCACATAGTCTTCTGATTATGGTCCGTCCTTATGTCAAGCCGGATGACTATTGGGAAGTTACCTTTTCGGCACACGAAACACTGAAAAAGGCATTATATGAAAATGGTATCAAAGTACCATATTCCGAAGGTATTGAATATGGTAGGTTCGGAAAGTAGAAACCTGCATGCCGGCGACCAAAGTCAGGAACAAATAATCCCTAAAACGAGAGATTTCTCACTACGTTCGAAATTACAAAGTGCGTTTGAAATGACAAAAGATGTTTAAAGTGACAAAGCATTAAACAGCAACATCATTTTTCAAAAAACTATAGCTGCACTTTAGCCCAAGCCATGATAGCGTCTAAACATTCTTGATTGACTTCGTGTCCCATAGCATATTCATGGTAAGTATAACGAATCTGTCGTTTGTCAAGATACGGGGGAATTTTTCGAGCTAATTCTACCGGAATGACATCGTCATAGATGCCATGTGATATAAAAAAATTGAGCGGTTTATATTTATCCTTGTTTTCGTTTACCGGCATAATATCTTCATTGATATAGCCACTCAATGCGATGATATTCTTAACTTTTTCAGGATAATTGAGTGCCAAAGCATAACTTAAAATGGCACCTTGACTAAAACCCAGCAGATTAAAATTACCGGATGAAATCTGGTATTTATCTTTTAAAAAATCAATAAATTCAGAGAGTTTTAAAACACTTTCAAAAGCTTGTTGCCCGTCAGAAACCTTTAGGTTTTGCGCATCGATATAAATTGGATACCAAGCATAGCCACCAAAGTCCAATGCTAGTGGCGCACGGGCACTAAAAATCCATAAATTGTCAGGAAAATAGGATGCCAATGAAAACAAATCGGCTTCGTTGCTACCAAAACCATGCAACATCAACAGGGCTTTATGCGGTCCGTTTTGTTGTTCGGGTTGCTTAATGAGATAGTGAAACATTGCCGGTGTTTTTTAGCCCGCGTTTGGTCAACCATTTGTCCATAATCTCGATAAAAATTTGCGGATGTTCCATCATAGGGGCGTGTCCGCATTGGTCAATCCAATACAAATCGGCATCCGGTAGTAATTTTTTAAAATCTTCTGCTACTTCCGGCGGGGTTACTTTGTCATCTTTGCCCCAAATTAAACAAACCGGCATTTTAATATTGGGCAAGTCCTTTGCCATATTGTGCCGGATAGCACTTTTGGCAAGTGATAAAGTTCTGATGACTTTCATCCGGTTGTTGACTACTTCAAAGACTTCATCAACCAATTCTTTGGTTGCCACTTTCGGATTGTGAAAAACTTCTTGGGCTTTGCGCTTGATATAGTCGTAATTTTTACGCTTCGGGTATGAGTCGCCCATACTTTTTTCGTACAAACCGCTACTACCGGTCAAAATCATGGCTATCACTTTTTCCGGATTTTTATTGGCAAAATACAGCGCCACATGACCACCAAGCGAATTGCCTAACAAAATGGCTTTGTCTATCTTTTTATGTTCAAAAAAATCATACAAATATTTTGAAAAACCTTTGACGCTGGTCTTTAACAAGGGAAAGGTATAAATGGGTAATTCGGGCATCAAAACTTTGTAATATTTTGAGAAATGAGCGATGACTTCATCAAAATTGCTCAATCCACCCATAATACCATGCAAAATAACAAGCGGTGTACCTTCGCCTTTTTCGAGATATTTAAAATCGCCTTCCGTTTTGATATAGCGGTCTAACATAAGCATGTTGTTATTGTAAGACAAAAATACGATAATTTTTTATAATTTTAGCTTTTCAATAATTTACCGAATGACTTATACCGATTTCTTTAAGCTGTCTTTCAAAAAATTTATGCGTGCGTCTAATGTTTCAACGCGTATAGGTTTAAAGATATTGAGCATCATCGGCTACCTGTTTTTCGGATTATATATGCTCGGGGTGGTCTATTTGTTATATATGACAATTAAAAAAGACAATCCTTCCGCAGATTTGTTTGAAAAATTCAATGCCTATATCTACATCTATTTTTTCATCGTTTTTTACGTGATGATGTATCTCAATTTTGACTCAATGCAGGTGAAACCTTTGATGTTGCTACCGGTGCATAAATCTAAAATTATAAAATTTCAACTCATAAAAATACTGTTTCATCCGGTCAATTTGATTTTTGTGTCGATGATTGGTCTGGCGACCGGCTTGTTATATCACAA
>WFZY01000364.1 GCA_015489265.1 Flavobacteriaceae bacterium
TATATAGTGTGCTACCAGATTGTTATTATAGTCGTAAACATTTGACACTAAAGGTCTTTTTTCTAAATTAATATCTTTTTTTGAATTATCTTTCTTACAAGATATCAATATTATAATTAGAAACGATAAAATATAGGATAGAGCTTTCATGTTTTAATTAAAATACATAAATAACAATAACAAAGGATACACCACAAAATTAATAAAAATCTGTCAAACGGTAATCTTTTTAATATTTACTTAATAATTGGCAGATTCATAAGCAATAACCAATTGCACCATTTCATTATACGAACGGATACCGGATTTTTGATTATTCAATTTCAGATAAGAATCATAGGTACTGGAAAAGTCAATTGGAAAGCGATATTTCTGATGAAAAATCTGCGCTTCTTTAAAGTTTTTGAGGACGCCTTTATGTAGTTTTTTAAGATAAGCCCGGTAAATTTTAGGGTCGTAACGTCGCAATTCGACCAAAAAATAATACAATGCATCAATATTTCCCGAATAATTAAAATATAAATCCGGATGGTGAATTGCCGCTAAATATCCAAGGAAATTGGCTTCATTTTCGGGGGCAAATCCCAGTTGATGCGCTACTTCATGTGAAGCAATATCCGGTAAAAAAACTTTGGGATAAAATTTATTTATTTGCGCTTCGCCGGTAAACGGATTGAGATAGCCACTGACACTCATATATGAAATTTGCTTGCTAAACAATGATGTTTTAAGGCAAGGAACAGAATATTTAACATGAATATAGTTTGCTATTTGCCGGTAGCCATCGGGTGTTTTTTGAAAAATATTATCAATACTATAAGGAATCTCAACGGCTAACGTATCATTACCGGTTAGCTGATATTGTAACCTGTTCGTTCTGCTAATAATGCTATCGGTTACATTTATTAACTGTGTTGCTGTGTATTTTTCAGTTGACAATTGTAATGATTTTGCAAGTGGTTCTCTAAAATAATTCAGTCCCCATGACAAGTAAAATATCCAAATGGTTTTAAGTAAAAATGTTGAGATTTTGAGTAATTGTTGTTTGGGATGTTTAATTTGGATACCTAACTGCAAAATTTGATAAAACAAATATGCAAAGCCCCAAAAATATAACAAATCCCCTATAGAAAAAGGAAAAAATGAAGCAAACCAACGATTGACAACGGCAATAATCTGATAAATATGACGGGCATAAATCCGCTCAATAAAGTGGGGAGTATTGCTAAAGATTTTAAAACTAAATATTGTAAAGACCCAAAATAAAGGATGTTGGTACTGCTTTGAAATATTTTTTAAACCAAATTGTTTCATACCTTCAGTTTCTCATGCCTTATCTAATCAAAAACAATATGGACGGTTTTATTTTTTTGTAATCCGAGTAATGAATTTGCACCGCCGGTTATTTGGTTGCTTTTATAGATAAAAATTTCAAAATACCCGAAACGGTTAAACCGTGCAAACATTTCTCCGGCAAGCATCATATCATTGTTATGTTTTAAGCCGTCATGGTAATTATCAACTAAATGATCAATTTCATAATGACCGAGCTTAATTTTAAATTTTCTACCATTTTGCCACGATTCAAATTGTTCTTTTTTTAGATTAAAAACAGCATTGCCGTAATGATCATTATAAATTACTTGAGGTGCAATCAGTGAAACTGCTCCGTTTTGTTCATCATGTTTTACTAATGGATTTGATGTTAAAACCTGTCGTAACTCCGGTGTTTTTTGTCCAATTTCGTCCGGCGTTAGACCTTTTGATATTTTAGCAGCAGCCAAAATATGTGTTTGCATAAAACCGGTTCCATTTATATCTTCTAAAAGATAATAGCTAGCCGGTTGGTTAGTCAATGCCGTTGCCAAAATACCATTATTATTTCCTAAATAATATTGTCCGTTGGAAACAATTAATACCGGTGTTTGTTGATTAGTTGCCGTACTATCTATACCAATTATATGAATTGTGTTTTCAGGAAAATCTTGTAAACTGTTTTCAATAATGTAAACGGCTTCTTGCGGGTCAAAAGGCGTTACTTGATGCGAGATGTCAAGTATTTGTGCATTGGGAATTGCCCTTATAATCCGGCTTTTTAAGTAACCTAAATCAGGGTCTTTGGTTCCAAAATCGGTGGTTAGGGTAATTAATGGCATCATTTGGCGAATTTTGGCGTTATTTTTGTAATTTTGAGAATAAAACTTATTAAAAAACAAAGATACAAAATATGACAGAACGTTTGTTAGAAATAAATGGTATTGATCCGGTGATTTTAAGCGGTGTTAAAAACGAAAATATCAATTTTTTAAAAGAACATTTTCCTAAAATCAAAATGATTTTCAGGGGCAATCAAATCAAAATTTACGGAGAATCCGAACTTTTAGATGAGTTTGAACAAAAATTGGATTTAATACTGGCGCATATTCAAAAGTTTGACAAATTGGACAAAGAAACCATTGAACAAATTTTGATGACCAATCAGCGTGAATACCGTGATTTTGTCAATAATGACGATGTTATCGTGCATGGTGTAGGCGGGCAGTTGATTAAACCCCAAACGCCGAATCAAAGAAAAATTGTGGTATCAGCGCAAAAAAACGATATGATTTTTTTGGTAGGACCCGCAGGAACAGGTAAAACTTTTGTCAGTGTGGCATTGGCGGTTCGTGCGTTAAAAAATAAAGAAGTCAAACGGATTATTTTAACGCGCCCTGCGGTTGAAGCAGGTGAAAATCTCGGTTTTTTACCCGGAGATTTAAAGGAAAAGCTCGACCCTTATCTACAACCGCTCTACGATGCATTACGCACCATGATTCCTTACGAACGTTTGGAAAGTCATCTCGAAAAAGGCATCATCCAAATTGCTCCGTTGGCATTTATGCGCGGGCGTACACTTGACAACGCTTTTGTCATTTTGGATGAAGCCCAAAACACCACCCATAACCAAATGAAAATGTTTTTGACGCGGATGGGCAAAAACGCCAAGTTCATCATTACCGGAGACCCGGGACAAATAGACTTGCCTCGTAAACAAGTATCCGGACTCAAAGAAGCGCTCGGAATTTTAAAACCCGTTAAAGGGATTGATATTATTCATTTATCGGAACGTGATGTTATCCGGCACCATTTGGTTAAAAAAATTATTGATGCTTATAAAACTTTGGAATAATGTCAGAACAAAATAAAAAATCATATTCGCCTGAAGTTAGCAATAGTTTTATGAATCGCTTTGTGGAGCCCTATTTTTATCGGTCCATGAAAATTTCCATTTTAGCGGTTATTGGCACTTATATTATGGCTATCCTTTTGTTTTTAGAAGGGTTGATTAAAACATGGAATTTAATAACCAATTTCAAACAGGATATTGACTTGAAGCATCTAAAAATAGAAATTATCGGTATTGCTGACATGTTTATTTTCGGCTTAGCCATGATGATTTTAGCTTTTGGTATTTATAAACTTTTTGTGGGTAAGGTCAAGCCGGTTAATGAAGATAAAAATCCGGTTTGGTTACAAAATATCAATGATTTTGGAGCTTTAAAAATTATTATTGCTAAAATCGTCATATTGGTTTTGATTTTGTTGTTTTTAGAATTGGTAATCGAAAACTTCCAACGCTTTCAAAACGGGAATATTTTAAACTTATTAATTATTCCTTTGGGAGTTATATTAATTGCACTTGCTTTGAAAATAGTCGAAAAGGTAAAATAGTATATAATCCGCTGTTAAAATAAACTTAAATTTGACTTAAATTTAGGTTTAAAGCTATGTATTTTTCCTAACTTTAACCAACTTTAATTTTTCTGCTATGAAAGCTTTTCAAAAACTAATTATAGTGCTATTGATTATAGCTATTCCGGCAATGATGCCGGCTCAAAAAAAACACAAAAAAAAGCCGGAAGACAAGACTATTGCCAAAGCTGTGAACGGTTTAAAATTCCGCAGTATAGGACCGGCTTTTTCATCGGGACGAATAGCCGATTTTGCAGTTAATCCCGATAATCCGGCTGAGTATTTTGTAGCAACTGCTGCCGGACATGTTTGGAAAACCGAAAATAACGGTATCAGTTTCAAACCGGTTTTTGACCATTATGGTGCCTATTCGACCGGATTTATTGCCATTGCCCCGCATAATCATCATATAGTTTGGTTGGGCACCGGAGAAAATAATCATCAACGTGATTTGGGTTACGGCAACGGGGTTTATAAATCTTTGGACGGTGGTAAGTCTTGGAAAAATATGGGCTTAAAAAAATCCTTTCATATCGGTATGATTGATATTGACCCGCGTGATGATAATACGGTTTTGGTTGCTGCCGAAGGCAGTATCTGGGGACCGGGAGGTGACCGCGGTTTATACAAAACGACCGACGGCGGTAAGACTTGGAAAAGGGTTTTGTATATCAGCGAAAATACCGGCGTAAACAACGTAGTCAGAGATCCGCAAAATCCTGATATTCTTTATGCTACTTCCGAACAACGCCGGCGTCATGTTTTTACACATATCAGTGGCGGACCGGAATCAAAAGTCTATAAATCCGAAGATGGCGGCGAAACTTGGCGTGTGATTATGAAAGGTTTGCCTAAGGTTGATATTGGTGGTATGGGGATTGCCGTTTCACCGGTTGACCCTAATGTGGTTTATTTGATTATGGAAGCCGCCGAAGCTAAAAGCGGATTTTTCCGTTCAACCGATAAAGGCGAATCTTGGCAACGCATGAGTAATTATCACAGTAGCGGACAATATTATAATGAAATTTATTGCGACCCGAAAGATGTCGATAAAGTCTATTCGACCCAAACCTATACCCAATATACCGAAGATGGTGGTAAGACTTGGCAAAAATTCGGTATCAAGAACCGTCATGTTGATGACCATGCGCTTTGGATTGACCCTAATAACCCCAAACATATCTTAATTGGTGGTGACGGCGGTGTGTATGTAACTTATGACGGCGGACAAACGTTTCGCCATATTTCCAACCTGCCGGTGGTACAATTTTACCGCGTTTATGTAGATAATGCCACGCCATTTTACAATGTTTACGGTGGCACACAAGATAACAATAGTTATGGCGGTCCGTCAAGAAGTATCAGAGCCGAAGGCGTCAATAAAGCAGATTGGGTCGTTACCGTTGGTGGCGACGGGTTTTGGGGTGCCGTTGATCCTAAAAATCCAAATATTGTTTATTCCGAATACCAATACGGAAACTTATACCGCTACGATAAAAAAAGCGGTCAGCGTTTGAAAATCAAACCGATTCCCGCCAAAAACGAAAAAACTTTCCGGTGGAATTGGAATGCACCGTTTATCATCAGTCCACATAATCACAAACGTTTGTATCTAGGTGCAGAACGCTTGTTTAAAAGTGATGATATGGGTAATTCGTGGCAAGAAATCAGTTCCGATTTAACTGCGCATTTGGATAGAAATACTTGGAAAGTGATGGGAAAATATTGGTCAGCCGAAGCTGTACGCAAAGATGTATCCACTTCACTATTTGGTACTTTGGTTTCTTTGGATGAATCGCCTGTGCAAGAAGGTTTAATTTATACAGGTTCGGATGACGGTGTCATTCAAGTAACCGAAAATGGCGGTCAAACATGGCGCAAAATTGATGAATTTTCCGGCGTGCCTAAATACACTTATGTCAGCGATGTTTTTGCCGACCGTTTTGATGACAATACGGTTTATGCAAGTTTTGACAACCGGAAACGCAACGATTTCAAACCTTATTTGCTCAAAAGCACCGATAAAGGCAAAACTTGGCACAGTATAACCGGTAATCTACCTGATAATCAAGCGGTTCATAGTATTATGCAGGACATCAAAGATAAAAATTTGCTTTTTGCCGGCGCCGAATTGGGGATTTATTTTTCCGTAGATGGCGGCAAACATTGGACGCAACTCAAAAACGGTATACCCGATGTCGCTGTGCGTGATATGGCTATTCAATCTCGCGAAAATGATTTGGTTTTAGCCACTTTCGGTCGCGGATTTTATATTTTAGATGATATGAGTCCGTTGCGACAGATTTCCAAAGATTTTTTGAAAAATCATGATAGTTATTTGTTTCCGGTCAAAGATGCTTTGCAATATGTGCAAACTCATAAAAAATACGGTCAAGGTGAAACCGATTTTTATGCGTCCAATCCGCCTTTCGGGGCTATTTTTACTTATTATCTGAAAAAGGCGCCGCAGTCAACGACCGAAGCCCGTCGCAAAAAAGAAAAGGAATTGTTTAAAAAAGGCGAAAAAATCAAACAACCGACTTGGAAAGAATTGTATGACGAAAAATTGGAAGAACCCTCATACCTGCTTTTTACCATTACCGATGATGAAAATAATGTGGTTAAGAAGGTAGTGGCAAAACCGCAAAAAGGCATTCATCGCGTTAGTTGGAATTTGAAATACGATAATCCTTTTCCGGTTGATGAAGATTTGAAGAAATTCAATCCTTTTGAAAAAGATAACTTTGGGATTCCCGTATTGCCCGGCACTTATCACGTCAAGATGGATTTGTATGATAAAGGTCAATTAAAATCTTTGACAAAACCGATTAGTTTTAAAGTAAAACGATTGAATAACACGACTTTACCTCCGGCAGATGATAAGGAATTTAAAGCTTATTTCACGGATTTGCAACATACGATGAAGCAATTGCATAAACTGAATCATCAGGTTGCCGAAATGCAGAAAAATATCCTTTTAATGAAACAAACAGCGCTAAAAACCGCCAAAGCAGATAAGGAATTGATGAGCGAGATTCAAAAAGCCGAAAAGTCTGTTAACCGATTGGTTTTTGCGTTGCACGGCGTGCCACCCAAAGCCAGTTATGAAGAAATTCCGCCTCACAAATTGCCGTTAGATGAGCGTTTTTCACGTTTGGCTTGGATACATATCAATTCTACCGATCCGGTTACGGACACAGAAAAAACGCAATTGAAAATTGTTAAAGAACAGATACAAGAATTGAAACCGCAAGCGGATAAAATTCAAAAGGAACAAATCGATAAGATTGCCGAAAAATTAGATGCTATTGATGCGCCTTGGACGCCCGGACGGGAATAAATTTTAGATGTAGAGACGTTTTGCCAAAACGTCTCTATTTTCACAAAACGTCCCTGTTTTGAAAATATCTATGTTTTGAAAATGTCTAAAAAATCACAAATAGGGATACTACCCACAAATCCGAATAAATTGGGTGTTGTAGAAACAAAAAATTTTTTGTCTCTACAACACCCGTTTTTCTAATAGTTCCATTGCTTCAAAAACCGCCGGACATATTTCTGTATTTTTAAGATGCAAGTTGAGTAATTGCACATTCTTTTTACGGTTTAAATGCGGATATTCACGGCAAGCTTTCGGTCGCACGTCGTAAATCAAACAATAATTGTCCGCATCAAGAAACCTACAAGGCGTTTGTTGCATCATCCATAAGCCATCCATATCTTTTTTTAGATATTTATTAATGAATTCCGCAGGTTTCAGACGTAGGTATTTTGCTATTCGTTCGATGTCTTTTTCCGTCACAATCGGGCTGGTTGTTTTACAGCAATTGGCACAAGTTAAGCAATCAATATGCTCAAAAACTTCATCGTGAATATCATTCATTACATAATCAAAATTTTTGGGCGGCCGTTTTTTGATTTTTTGCACTAATTTTTTAAAACTTTTTTGTTTGAGACGCGCTTGCTCGGGAAGAGATTTTAAGTATTCGTTCATGTGAGACGAAAGTAAAAGTTAAAAGTTTGATTTATGGTTTGGGTCACTGAGTGATTCCCCCGACTTCTGTCGGGGGGGGGAGATTGTAGCGAAATGACCGGCATCAATATTACAATACTAATAATGAAAATCTACCGGTTACCATACATTTCCGTATAATATTTTTGATAGTCACCGGAAGTTACATTGTTGAGCCAAGCTTTATTTTCCAAATACCAATCTATGGTTTTAGACAATCCTTCTGAAAAATCCACCGATGGTTTCCAACCGAGTTCTCTATTGATTTTACTTGCATCAATGGCATATCGCTTATCATGTCCGGGACGGTCTTTCACAAAAGTAATTAATTGTCGTGAAGTACCCTTGGGGCGTCCCAATTTATCATCCATCAAATCGCAGAGCAGATGAATCAAATCGATATTGGTATATTCGTTAAACCCACCTACGTTATAAGTTTCACCGGCTTTACCTTTGGTAAAAATCATATCAATGGCGCGGGCATGATCAATTACGTAGAGCCAATCACGCGTATATTGTCCGTCACCGTAAACCGGTAGCGGTTTGTTATGTTTGATGTTGTTGATAAACAACGGAATCAATTTTTCGGGAAACTGATTCGGTCCGTAATTGTTAGAGCAATTGGAAATAACTGTCGGCATACCGTAAGTGTCGTGGTAACTGCGAACAAAATGGTCGGATGCGGCTTTGGATGCCGAATAAGGCGAATGCGGCTCGTAAGCGGTTTCTTCGGTAAACAAACCGGTTTTGCCCAATGAACCGTAAACTTCATCGGTTGAAATATGATAAAAGAGCTTATCGTTAAAATCGTCTTGCCAAAGGTTTCTGGCGGCGTTGAGCAGATTAACCGTTCCGATAACATTGGTTTCAACAAACGCCAACGGATTTTCAATAGACCGATCTACATGCGATTCGGCTGCCAAATGAATGACACCGTCAAAATGGTATTTTTCAAATAAATCTTTAAGAAAATCAGCATCTCTAATATCGCCTCTTACAAAGGTGTAATTCGGTTTATCAGCCACATCCGCTACATTTTCCAAATTGCCGGCATAGGTCAATAAATCCAGATTAACAAATTGCGTATCCGGATATTTGTTAACCATTAATCTGACAACGTGCGAGCCGATAAAACCCGCACCGCCTGTAATTAATATGTTTTTTTGTTTCATTTTTAATTTATTAGTGCGAAGTGCCAAGCTGAAAGCACTAAGTGCGTTTTTTCTTAGAGTACTTTGTTTTATAATGATTGCTTAACACTTCTAATTTCTAACTTCTAATTTTATTTTTGATTAATCGGTTATTTGCGTGCCCCGACGAATGTCGTGGGATGTCGGTGGCTTCGGTACACCCCGACAAAAGTCGGTGCACTCAACCACCTTCGATTCTGATTCATAGGTCATTGAGTGCCCCTATTGAAAATCGGGGTGTATCGAAATGACCGGTGACTTAGATACATCCCAACTTCTTCGTCGTTGGAACACTCAGCCACCTTTGTTTCTGCTATGTAGGTCGCTGAGTGATCCCCCGACTTCTGTCGGGGGAATCGTATCGAAGTGACCGGTATTGGATTTAGATTTCTCACTGCGTTCGAAATGACAGACCAACTTTTCATTTCGCACTTGGCACTTTATCGCTTTCCACTTCGCACTTTCCACTTCGCACTTGGCACTTTATCGCTTTCCATTTCGCACTTCGCACTTTCCACTTTCTACATCGCGACAGCTTTTAAACTCAAATCCATATTACTCACCGAATGCGTCAAAGCACCGGAAGAAATAAAATCGACACCACATTCGGCATATTGCCGCAAAGTTTTTTCGGTAATACCACCCGATGCTTCCGTTTCAAAACGTCCGTTAATTAAGCCGACGGCTGTCCGCAAGTCATCAAAACTAAAATTATCCAACATAATTCTATCCACTTGTCCAACCCGCAATACTTCTTGCACTTCGTCCAAATTCCGTGTTTCAATTTCTATTTTCAGCTTTAAGTTATGCGTTTTCAAATATTTATTTGTTTTCAGAATTGCTTGTTCAATTCCGCCCGCAAAATCAATATGATTATCTTTGAGCATTATCATCTCATACAAACCAAACCGGTGATTCGCACCGCCGCCAATTCGCACCGCCCATTTTTCCAAAGCCCTGATACCCGGCGTCGTCTTACGGGTATCTAAAATTTGCGTTTTCAAATCGGCTAAAATTTCGACATACCTACGAGTTTTTGTGGCAATAGCGCTCATACGTTGCATAGCATTGAGCACCAGACGTTCCGCTTTCAATATCGACTGCGACCGCCCCGAAACCTTAAAAGCTACATCACCGTAACGCACAAAACTGCCGTCGGGTATCTTGACCGTCATTTTCAAATCCGGATCAACGTGCTTAAATACCCGGCGGGCAAACGCCACACCTGCCAAAATACCATCATCTTTCACCAGCAATTGCGCTGTTCCGGTAGCATCCGGCGGTATGCACGCCAACGAACTATGGTCGCCATCGCCTACATCTTCCCGTATCGCATTGGTAATAATTAAATCCAGTTCTTTTTCAAATTTTGCCTTTGTCATCATAGCACAAATATACGGCAATTTTTTTTCTATTTTCAAGAAGGATATTACAGCAGCTCATCTTGCCGATAGGCATTAAATCACTAAATTTGCCATATCAACAATCAATAAAAAATGTTCCAAGTAAAATTTAAAACCATTTGGGCAAATTTTGACCCAAACAGACATATGCGTCATTCGGCATATAGCGATTATGCTGCAGAAGTACGTGCGCGATATTTTGAAAAACACAATTTATCTCTTGACGACTTTGCCCGTTTACATATCGGACCGGTTTTGTTTGAAGAACAAACCCGTTTTTTTAAAGAAATAAAAATAGGGGCAGACATCACTGTTGACATGTGGCTATCTGCCGCTACCGAAAATTTTGACCGTTGGGAATTTATCCATCACATCTACAACAAACAAGGCGATGTATCGGCAATAGTCAAAGTCAAAGGCGCATGGATAGACTTGCAAAAACGAAAACTAACCGGTTTGCCGGAATCTATTCTTCAAAAATTAAAGCAAATACCCAAAAGTGATGATTTTAAAACTATAATTAGATAATCAAATTAAACATGAGATAATACTTTAAACCCCAAGGGGTGACATGATTATATACAGAATGATACGGTTAATTTATCACCGCTATTGTATCCATAATTTGTTACACTTGTTTCAAAAAGAAAACGTATTTTTGCGTATTATTTTAAATCATTCTAAATAAATGACAAATCTATTTGAACAACAGCAAAAAAAACAAGCCCTAAAAGAAAAAATCTATTTTTATGGATTTTACACTATACTACTGTATTTATTAGCTCTGACAATAGTTTTAATCAGCAAAGATACCCAAACTTGTTTGTTCGATTGGTATTGTGTATCATCTAAGCAGCACTATTTGCAAGCAGCATTGATTTTGTATTTGTATCTGTTGGCAATTGTCATAATCATTATTCAAACCTACAAATTGCTCGAAAAATTAGTCGCCAAAAAGAATCATATCCAATATTTCAAATATATTTTTTATGCCATTCCTTTCATAACGGCATTATTGCTTTGGCTAATCGGCACCAACCGTTCCGACAGCTATTTATTTATCATTTTTTCTGCCATTATTGCCGTCTTAGGACTCTTGATGATTGAATTCCGTAAAAAGTAAAAGCAGCTTTTTAGTTTAAAAAAATTGAATAGTCTTTGCGCAACATAAGAGTGACACCTTTATAAAACCATATAAGACATAAAAGGACATAAAAGAAATGATTTATAGAATTAATATATGATTGTCAATATTAAGAGTATTAATAGAAAATAAAAACGGTCAACATTATTCAGGGATTTACATCCATCTGACATCCGACATTGAACACTAAAACCCATCAT
>WFZY01000365.1 GCA_015489265.1 Flavobacteriaceae bacterium
CACTTGGGACACTCAGTCACCTTTGTTTCTACTATGAAGGTCGCTGCGTGATTCCCCCGACAGAAGTCGGGGGAATTGTATCGAAGCGTACCTTCTACTTTCAACTTTCTACTTTCCACTAACAGCATCCAACTCCTGATAAACCGAATTGTTAGATACAAATTCCGGTATCATTTCCTTCAATGTTTTTACTATCTCAAAGTTAGTCATTTTTTTGTATTTATTCAAATTTTGAAAATATGAAAATATTTCTTGACAATCTACTTCATTTATTTGGGCAATTTTTACTTTATCATGATGGGTCGGTAAATCACCTTCATTTTGTCCCAAGACTTCTTCATACAATTTTTCTCCCGGACGCAATCCGGTTATTTTAATGTCTATCTCTTCCGGATATTTATAACCGGATAGTTGAATCATCTTAACAGCCAAATCAAAGATCCGTACCGGTTTACCCATATCAAATACAAAAATTTCACCACCTTTGCCCATGGTGCCGGCTTCCAATACCAAGTGACAAGCTTCGGGTATGGTCATAAAATACCGCGTAATTTCTTTGTGGGTTACCGTTAAAGGACCGCCTTGTTTCAATTGCTTTTTAAAGAGTTGAATTACAGAACCGTTAGAACCCAATACATTACCAAAACGCGTAATGATAAATTTGGTATAAGGATTGTCTTTTTGCAAGCAAGTAGCATACATCTCGGCAGCACGCTTGGTAGCACCCATCACATTTGTCGGATTAACCGCCTTATCGGTAGAAACCATAACAAACTTTTTTACTTGATATGCTACCGCCAAATCCATAATGGTTTGACTACCCAACACATTCACTTTAACCGCTTCATACGGATTGTCTTCCATCAAGGGTACATGCTTATAAGCTGCCGCATGATAGATAATATCCGGACGATACCGGTCAAAATATTGTCGCATAATATGGGCATCTCTGATATCGGCAACTATCGGTATAAAGTTTTGATAAGATTTACTGATAAATGCTTGTTGCAAATCGTACAAAGCGGATTCTGCTTGATCAAGCAATATCAAGAGTTTGGGCTTAAAATGCATCACTTGATCGGCAATTTCAGAACCAATGGAACCGGCAGCACCGGTAATCATCACCACTTTATCATGAATATCTTTTTTTATTACGGGATTATCAATTTTTATCGGATTGCGATTAAGTAATTCTTCAATATTCAGTTCCTTAATCTGACTGATGTTAATTTGCTCTTTATCAATCCATTGGTTGATAAACGGCACGGTTTTAACCTTTAATCCTAAATCGAGATATTGGTTGGCGATGCTTAATAATTCCAGTGATTTGGCTTCGGGCTTACTGATAATAACTTCGTCGATATTGTTTTTTTTCAAAAAATCTTGCGTTATTTTATCGGGATGTAAAACCGGTTTTCCGTGTATGTATTTATTGATAAATTGATGCCGTTCGTCAACCAAAGCCATCACTTGATAAGGGGCATCTTGCGAAGCTAAAATAGCATCAAAAACCGCCATTCCCGAATGCGCACCATGAATAATCACTTTTTTTGATTTGACATGATGTAATATTTTTTGATGAAAAGCTTTGTAAACAATGCGACTTGCCAACAGTAAAAAAATAGATACAAAAAAACTAATGCCTATAACAGACAAAGGCATGTTTAATGAATGCAGCATATGAATCTTGCGCACCAAAAAAACAACCGAAAACAACAATAATGTAAATATAACAGCTGATTTGGTCACACTAATCGCATCATTTAAACCCGTATGACGGACAATACCTTTGTATGAACCGGTAATCAAAAAACTGATTAATGCCAAGAAAGCCACCAAAAACAATTGCGGAACCAAATGAAAATTTCCAAAATGAAAACCAAAATTAAAGCGGATAAGATAAGCCGTTAAAAAAGCATTTAAAACTAAAAAAATATCTATCAACAAAACACCCCAGCGCGGCGACGATGTATTGGCAAGAACTTTTAAAAAATTAGAAAACCGAATGTATAATTTTTTTAGAGTCAAAATGTGAATCATTTAGGTTGAAACAAAGTTACTAAAAAACCGGACATAACATAATATTCTCAATTAAGTTTATGTAAACTCTTGAAAGAATTATGCCAAAACCGACAGCAACACGCTAGATTTCATCAAAATTTCCCGCCATTCTTGTTCCGGATTGCTGTCGCCTACAATACCACCGCCCACATGAAGCATTAAATGATCCGGCAGCACTTCCATACTACGCAAATTGACATATAGTGCTACAAAATTTTCTGTTTTTTCGCCCAAAAAACCGGTATAATACTTTCTATCTCTGTTTTCAATTTGTGCAATATATGCTTTGGCTTTTTTAACCGGTAAGCCGCAAACAGCCGGAGTAGGTTGC
The DNA here is from genome assembly GCA_015489265.1 of Flavobacteriaceae bacterium. Lineage (GTDB taxonomy): Bacteria > Bacteroidota > Bacteroidia > Flavobacteriales > Flavobacteriaceae > WGBX01. Next base: position 2,393 of record WFZY01000365.1, read on the forward strand.
AAATTCAGAACTATCTCAGATAAATTTGCAGGATTAATATCAGCAGAAATATTTGTCCGGATATGCGCCAAATGCCCTTGATAAACAGTTGTTGGTTTGGCAACTTGAACATTTGAACTGAATTTTTGTAAAATGTCAACAATATAATCGGTTACAAACTGCTGTTCTTTCATTTCTTTTGCATGCCAAATGACCGGTGTATTACTTTCAAACGGCAAGGTTCCGGCAAGTGCAATGGTTTGAAAAAGCCCATCTTGATATTGTGCCAGCAACTCGGGTGTAGCGCCCATCCACGTACCGACCTGCGGGTGATGCCACAAATATACATAAGAATGCTCATAGGTAAACATCAATTTAAGCAATGCTTCAAAACTGTCAAAACCGGATGATAAAACTTTAAAAGCCCGCGACAGAACAATTTTTTGCAATTTTTCATTATTGATTAACTGTACCGCTTTTGCCACCTTATCTTGATATGATTTTGCTTCTAAAATTCCTGTTTCAGGTTCGGATATCGTCATTTGTCCGGCAGCATGGCTTTTTAAATTTCTAATCAAGATTGCTTGTTTCACGGATATTTTATCAGGAAAAACGACCACCGGATGTTTGTTAAAATCATACGGGGCAAAATAATAACCACTTTGTGACAAATCATCAGATGTATAAAGTTGCACATCTTTTTGTTGCCAAATATGCAGTTTTCCGGAATGTGGTTTTTTATAGATGACAAAGGGTTTACTTACATCAACTAAATCTTTCAACATCATATATTTATTTATTTAAAACGATATTGGTAAGTTTGGCATGTGCAATTAACCGCTCTGCTTCATCAACGACGATTATTTCCCACAAATGCGTGGTTTTACCGATATGAATGGGTTTTGCCGTGGCATAAATCATACCGTCTTTTTTACTTCTTAAATGATTGATAGACAGCTCAATACCCCTAATCTCTTGCGTTTCTATATCTACAAAAATGTGTGATGCCGTACTACCGACACTTTCTGCCAAAGCTGCCGTAGCGCCACCATGCAATAGTCCCATGGGCTGATGCACTTTTGAATTTACCGGCATCTGTGCAGTCAAGGTATCACCTTCGGCTTTTACAAATCTGATTTGCAAAGTTTCCAAAAGCGTGTTTTTTATGATTTTGGTATTCAAATAATCAAGTAAAACTTGTCCTTGTAAATTCATATGGTTAATCGGTTATTTGGTGATATGGTTATTTGCCTGCCCCGACGAATGTCGTGGGGTTATTTGGTTATTTGTATGTCCTACTTTCTTAGGTGTTATTCGGTATCGGTGACTTCGGTACGCTGTTTGCTACGCTCACAGCACTCAGTCACCTTTATTTCTACCATATGGGTCACTGAGTATCCCGATGCTAATCGGGATGTATCGAAGTGACCGGTATTGGATTTAGATTTCTCACTGCGTTCGAAATGACAGACTGACTTTCCATTTCTCACTTTCCATTTCTTACTTTCCACTATATTGCTTCCGGTTACTGAGCCTGTCGAAGTATACCGCTTTCCACTTAGAACTTGGCACTTTACCGCTTTCCATTTCGCACTTTTTTCAAATACTATCCAATTGTTGTTTATATGACTTAATAAATTTCAAATAATCCGGTAGCAATTTTTTATCTATCGGTTTAGCCGGTGGCATTTTTTCTTTTAAGGCATCCACTTGTTTGCCATTTTTCCAGAAACGGTAACAAACATGCGGACCCGACGCATGTCCGGTCATCCCCACATAGCCGATAATGTCACCTTGCTTGACCACACTACCGACATGAATACCTTTGGCAAACTTGCTCATATGTAAATATTGGGTGCTGTAAGTCGCATTGTGTTTGATTTTGATATAGTTACCATTGCCCGAAGTATAAGCTTTTTTGATAACAACGCCGTTTGCCGTAGCCATAATGGGTGTGCCGATAGGTGCTGCAAAATCGGTTCCCAAATGCGGCTTAACCCGACCATAATATTTGATAAAACGGTGTAAATTATAGCGCGAACTGATGCGGCCGAATTTTAAGGGCGCTTTTAAAAATTGCTTGCGCAAAGTATGCCCTAATTCATCAAAATAATCATAATGCTGTCCGGTTGAATCTAAAGCATATCTAAAAGCATAAAAATCTTTGCCACCGTATTTAAAAACCGAAGCATAAATATTACCGATGCCGGCATAAACGGTATCGTTAATATAAACATCGTCATAAATGACCTTAAACGCATCGCCTTTGTTTAGATGAAAAAAATCGACTGTCCAAGCATAAATATTGCTCAATTCCATTGCCAATTTCGGACTCAAATGCTTGTCGGCTATATCTTGATACAAAGATTTATTAATCACCACTTCAACACTTTTGCGTTTGGTAGTTACTTTCTTATTTTTATAATGTACCTGTATCGAATCTTGAAAATCAATCACCGTATAATGCAAAGGGTCTTGTTCGTAAATAAACACTTTGGGACGCGCCAAACTGTCTAAAGAGTCTTTTTGTTGTAAAACAACATAAGGCCGTCCGACTTTGATTTGCTTAACATCAAAAGTATCTTTGATTTTCTGAGTAATTTTATAAATATCACTATAAGCCATGTCAAAACGGGACAATATTTTACCAAAAGTATCATTGGGCGCTACCGTGTCTTGGGTCACTATATAACGATCTTTCGGATAGGAAAATATTTTGGCTACCTGCTTTACAACAGTATCTTTAACAGATTTTTGAGTAGCATTGTACTTGCTTTTATGAGATTCTTGACAACTCGTAATTAAAATGAAAACAACTAATATTCTATAAATATGTCTTAGCATCGTTTGAAAAATATTTTATAACCAATTTTAAATTCAGTTAACCACTTCAAATATACTTCCATTTTACCAATTCAAACAATTGATTTTCAGCAACATAAAACATTTCTTAAATCATTATATCCGAAACCGTATGCAAATATCTTACAAAAACTGCAGAGAAAAAAATCATTTTGGAAAGAATGGGCGGGTTTTTAGTATCTTTGCACTGATTTTAACAAAATTTTATTTTTTAGCTGATAATGAGACAAACTCCGGATACCATAAAACACTTAATCATCATTAACATCATCATGTTTTTGGCAACTCAAATGATGCCGGAACAAATGATGAATCTTTTTGCCATGCACTTTCCGCTAAATCCGCAGTTTAGAATATGGCAACTTATCACGCATATGTTTATGCATGGGGGCATAATACATATAGCTTTCAACATGTATGCGCTCTGGGCTTTCGGTATTCCGCTGTATCATATTTGGGGCGAAAAGAAATTTTTAATCTTTTACTTTGCTGCAGGTCTAGGCGCTGTTTTGCTATATACAGGCGTGCAATATTATACTTTTACGCAAGATTTGCATACTTTGATGGCGCAAGGGATTCCCAAAGACGAAATTTTCAGCGTTTTAAACAGTGGTAAAGTATATGTTCATTTCAAAGAAATGGGTGAAATTTACTACAGCGTCATGCTTGGCGCATCCGGTGCCATTTACGGTCTTTTGGTCGCCTTTGCTTTCTATTTCCCCAATGCCGAATTAATGCTGATTTTTATTCCCTACCCTATCAAAGCCAAATATTTTGTGCCGCTATTGGTTTTATTGGACTTAACTTTTGGTTTGACCAATGTGTTACACACTCCTATCGCACACATGGCACATGTAGGGGGTGCTTTGGTCGGATTTATCTTGATGAAAACCTGGCAAAAGCATGATCACAGACGTTGGTATTAATTTTTGACTCATTATCACTTATCTAATACTACTTATTACTTGTTACCCGTATCAAAAAATCACCTTCGTCGCTTTCAAATATTTTTTCTGTATCAAAACCATTCTGACGGGCAAATATGCGTAGCGTATTTTCATCGATATAAGTCCAATCAAAAGATTCGGTTTCACCTTTATATTTAATAAAAAAACGCATATCGCCATAATAATTATCATCAGGCATCATATAGCCGCTACCGGTTTCATACAAATATTTCAAATCAGACGAATGAATAAACACCTGCCCATTTTCTGACAATAATTGTTTAAGCTTGATAAAAAGTTGGTCTAAATTACTGGCTTTTTGCACAATACCGACACCATTCATCAGTAATAAAATCGTATCAAATCGTCCTTGCGGACTGAACTCAAAAAAATTTTGATTAACAACCTTTTCAACCCCACGCTCTTGCATAAGCCGGATACTGACAGGCGACCATTCCAATGCCGTAACATCTTTTTGTTGTGCTTGCAAATACAAACTATGTAACCCACTACCGGCACCCACATCTAAAATTTTGCCATAACTGTTGTGCAATGCCAATTGTTCGGAAACAGGCATGTCATCATAAGATCTGAAAAGATAACTTACCGGTAATATTTCCGGTTCGGTCAAATGGGTCCAAGTCAGCATATCTTCCGGATTATTATCAGTCCAATAATCCCAAAGTGCTTTGCCGAATAAATCCTTTTCTATCATGAAGTTGTTGTTCTACTGCAAATTTAGTAATAATTGATGATATGGTTATACTGGTTATTTGGTGATATGGTTATACTGGTTATTTGTTGATATGGTTATACTGGTTATTTGGTGATATGGTTATACTGGTTATTTGATGATATGAGGAAATGAGGATTTTATGTGCTTCATAACTTATTTTTTTACTTTGATGATTGCTTGCTATTTCTGATATAATTTCTACTTCAAATTTGAGGAATTGAAGATCTAAGTCACTGAGTGATCCCGATGATAATCGAGATTGCACCGGAGTAAGAAATTGAATGCGCAGGATATTGTCCCGACCTGCATCGGGATTTTCACAAAAGAATATAAAGATCTTTGTCATTTTTAACGCTCATCATTATTATAAGATTGTTAATAAATTCCTTTACCGTTGTGTCAAACACATTTCAATCTTTATTATCTTGCGGGTTGATAAAATTCACCCTTGTTTATGGCAAAAAAACAGACAGCTTATACCGAAGAACACATTCAATCGCTGGACTGGAAACAACACATCCGGATGCGCCCCGGTATGTATATCGGAAAATTGGGGGACGGTTCATCGCCCGATGACGGTATCTATATTTTGGTCAAAGAAGTTTTGGATAATTCCATTGACGAATTTGTCATGGGTGCCGGTAAATCCATCACTATTCAACTCAATGACAACTTGGTTTCCGTTCGCGATTACGGACGGGGTATTCCCTTAGGTAAACTCGTTGATGTCGTATCCAAAATGAATACCGGTGGTAAATACGACTCACGTGCCTTTAAAAAAACTGTCGGATTAAACGGCGTCGGAACCAAAGCGGTCAATGCTTTGTCATCGCACTTTAAAGTGCAAGCTTTCCGCGACGGACAAACCAAATGGGCAGTATTCAGTCGGGGCGAATTGATTGAAGAATCCGGTTTGGAAGCCACCACACAAAAAAACGGCACTTATGTCGAGTTTATTCCCGACCCTGAGATTTTTCCTAAATACAAATTTCGCACCGAATATCTTGTGCGAATGTTTAAAAACTATATTTATCTCAACACGGGATTGACCATCCGGTTTAACGGTGAGAAATTTTATAGCGAAAACGGACTGAAAGATTTGCTGAGTGAAAATATTGCCGAAACAGACCGCCGCTACCCTATTATTCATCTTAAAGGTGAAGATATCGAAGTGGCGATGACGCACAGCAAAACGCAATACAGCGAAGTGTATTACTCATTTGTCAACGGGCAACATACCACGCAAGGCGGGACACATCAAGCGGCATTCAGAGAAGCGGTGGTTAAAACCATTCGCGAATTTTTCGGCAAAAATTACGATGCTTCGGATATTCGTAAATCCATAGTGGCTGCAATCAGCATTAAAGTGATTGAACCGGTTTTTGAATCGCAAACCAAAACCAAACTCGGTTCTACGGATATGGGCGACGGACTGCCGACCGTCCGCACTTATGTCAATGATTTTGTCAAACGTCAGTTAGACAATTATCTGCACAAAAATCCGGATACCGCCGAAGCTATTTTGCAAAAAATCATTCAAGCCGAACGCGAACGCAAAGAATTGTCCGGCATTAGAAAATTAGCCCGCGAACGCGCTAAAAAAGTCAGTTTGCACAACAAAAAATTGCGCGACTGTCGCGTGCATTACAACGATTTGAAAAAAGAAAACCGGCTTGAAAGCACTTTGTTTATTACCGAAGGGGATTCGGCGAGCGGTTCCATTACCAAATCGCGTGATGTCAATACACAAGCCGTATTTAGCTTGCGTGGTAAACCGGTTAATTCTTACGGACTGACCAAAAAAGTGGTTTATGAAAACGAAGAGTTTAATCTGTTGCAAGCGGCACTCAATATTGAAGACGGTTTGGAAAACTTGCGTTACAACAATATCGTGATTGCTACCGATGCCGATGTTGACGGGATGCATATCCGCTTGCTGCTTTTGACGTTTTTCTTAAAATTTTTCCCCGAATTGATTAAGGAAGGACACTTGTATATTTTGGAAACACCGCTGTTCCGCGTGCGCAACAAACAAGAAACCATTTATTGTTACAGCGAAGAAGAAAAACAAGCGGCTATTGCCAAGCTGGGCAAACGCGGCAAGCCCGAAATTACACGTTTTAAAGGTTTGGGAGAAATATCGCCAAACGAATTTAAGCATTTCATCGGCAAAGATATCCGGCTCGAACCGGTGATGATGGAACAAGATTTGTCCATTGAAGAATTGTTGAATTTCTATATGGGCAAAAATACGCCTGACCGGCAACGCTTTATTATCGATAATTTGAAAGTGGAATTGGATGTGATTGAGAGTGAATAGTTTATAATTAAATAATACGAATGAGCGAAGCACAACAACATAACGAACAAGAAAGTATCAAAAAAGTCAAAGGCAAGTTTAGAGAATGGTTTTTAGACTATGCGTCTTATGTCATTTTGGAACGCGCCGTTCCGGCGATTGAAGACGGTTTTAAACCGGTGCAACGTCGCATTATGCACTCAATGCGCGAACTGCACGACGGTCGCTACAACAAAGTTGCCAATTTGGTCGGTCATACCATGCAATACCACCCGCACGGTGATGCTTCCATAGCCGATGCCATGGTCAATATGGGACAAAAAGACTTGCTCATTGATACACAAGGAAACTGGGGAAACATCTTGACCGGCGACAGCGCCGCCGCTTCCCGTTATATTGAAGCGCGCTTGTCAAAATTTGCTTTGGACGTGCTGTTCAACCCTAAAATTACCACTTGGGCGGCGTCTTATGACGGGCGTAAAAAAGAACCGGTCAGCTTACCGGCAAAATTCCCGATTGTCTTGGCACAAGGTGCCGAAGGGATTGCCGTCGGTTTATCAACGACTATTTTACCGCATAATTTCAACGAATTGATTGATGCTTCCATCAAAGTTTTACAAGGCAAGAAATTTACCATATTCCCCGATTTTCCAACCGGTGGAATGATTGACGTCAGCAACTACAACGATGGCAAACGCGGTGGCAAAATCCGGGTGCGGGCAAAAATCAAGATTGAAGACAACAAAACTCTGGTTATCACCGAAATTCCCTACAAAACCACTACCGGCAGTTTGATAGAAAGTATCATCAAAGCCAATAACAAAGGCAAAATCAAAATCAAAAAAATTGAAGATAATACCAGCGAAAACGTAGAAATTCGCTTGCATCTGCCACCGGGCGTATCCCCCGACAAAACCATTGATGCGCTCTATGCTTTTACCAATTGCGAGATGTCTATTTCGCCGCTGGGCGTGGTGATTGAAGACAACAAACCGCTGTTTTTGGGCGTAAGTGAAATTTTGGAACGTTCCACCCGACGCACGGTAGATTTGTTGCGACAAGAATTGCAAATAGAACTGCAAGAACTGCAAGACCAATGGCACGCCGCATCTTTGGAACGTATTTTTATAGAAAACCGTATCTATCGCGATATCGAACAAGAAACCACCTGGGAAGGTGTAATTAAAGCTATTGACGACGGCTTGAAACCGCATATTAAACACTTAAAACGACCGGTTGTTGAAGAAGATATTGTAAGATTGACCGAAATTAAAATCAAAAGAATTTCAAAATTTGATATTGAAAAAGCCCGTAAAAATATTGAAGCCATTGAAGAAAAAATTGCCGAAAAACAATATCATTTAGAACATATCATCGAATACACCATTGATTTCTTTAAAAATATCAAGAAAAAATACGGTAAAGGACGTGAACGCAAAACCGAAATCAAAGCTTTTGAAGATATTGAAGCCACCAAAGTGGTGATGCGTAATGTCAAATTGTATGTCAATCGGGAAGAAGGTTTTGCCGGCACTTCGTTGCGTAAAGATGAATATGTTGCCGATGTGTCTGATATTGACGATATTATCGTGATACGCAAAGACGGAAAAATGATGGTGTCGAAAGTTGCAGATAAAAAATTTTTCGGTAAAGACATCATTTATATCAACGTCTTTAAAAAGAAAGACAAACGCACCATTTACAACTTAATTTACCGTGATGGCAAACGCGGTCCGTCATACATGAAACGTTTTTTTGTCAGTGGTGTTACGCGCGATAAAGAATATGATTTGACCGCCGGTAATCCCGGGTCGCAGATTTTGTATTTCTCTGCCAATCCGAACGGCGAAGCCGAAGTGGTTACCGTTCTGCTACGGCAAACAGGTAGTTTACGTAAAACCAAATTTGATATTGACTTTAAAGAATTGCTGATTAAAGGGCGTAGTGTGCGGGGTAATCTCGTCACTAAATTGCCGGTCAAAGCCATTAAACTCAAAGAAGCCGGTGTTTCTACGCTAAAACCACGAAAAATCTGGTTTGACGATGTGGTAAACCGACTCAATACCGAAGAACGGGGCAAATACTTGGGAGAATTCAGCGGTGATGACCAATTGGTGATGATTTTACAAGATGGACGCATCTCTAAATTTGTCCCTAATCTCGAAAAACATTTTCCGGAAAATATACTGCTACTAGAAAAATATGAAAAAGGCAAACCCG
>WFZY01000366.1 GCA_015489265.1 Flavobacteriaceae bacterium
ATGCAGGCATCGGCTGAAGAAATTACCGCTATAAAAGGAATCGGTGAAAAAATTGCCGAAAGTATCAAAACTTATTTTTCAAATCCGAAAAATATCGAATTAATCAACCGGCTCAAACAAGCCGGATTGCAGTTTGAATCTCATGAAGATGAAAATCCGGTAGTTGATAAATTACACGGCAAAAAATTTGTGATTTCCGGTACATTTGAACATTTTTCACGTGATGAACTCAAACAAAATATTGAACATAACGGTGGCAAAGTCGTGAGTTCCGTCAGTAAAAATACCGATTATCTTTTGGCAGGCGACAAACCCGGACCATCTAAAGTCAGTAAAGCACAAAATTTGGGTGTCTCAATAATTTCAGAAGCGGATTATTTGAATATGATAAAATAGTATTTTAGTGGAAAGTGAAAAAGTGCCAAGCGGAACATTATCCCGACAAATGACCGAGAAAAACAAAAACCAACAAGTAAATATATAAATCAGAAAAACGCACTTTGCACTTGCACTTTTAACTCAAACAACCTATAAACCAACACATGCCCGACGGGTTTAAAATATCATTCATTGTCATTTTGTTAAATCTCATTTTTAGCAATGACATTTCAGGTCAACAACAATTATTTGAACAGATTTATAACCCACCGGTTTACAGTGATTTACACCAAATCATTCCATTAAATCAAGATAGTTTATTGGTTGCGGGAAAAACGCTATTGCTTTATGACGGAAAAAACTGGAAAGCATTCAAAAAACAACCGCCCTGCCATATTCAAAAGCTTTTTGTCGTTAATACCGATTGCATATTTGTCACTAATGCCACCAAATACCAAAATTCTGATTTATGGCTGTGGAACGGTAAACACTGGCAAAAACTGTATCATCCGGTGGCAAATACCATTAACGATTTATATTTTACCGATGCTCAAAACGGTTATTTGGTCAGTTATGGCGAAATTGTACGGTTAAAAAACGGCATTTGGCAACATCTCAACCCGCCTGATAATCATAATATTGCAGAGATAGTCAATTTCCGGAATCAAATATACGTATTGGTCAATCAAAAAGGTATTTATAAAGCCGAAACCGGTCATTGGCATTTGATAGAACCGGCTTCAAATCTAAAAAAAATATTAGTCAAAAACGGACAATTCTTTTTGATTGGCACGAACTATTTGGCACAATTAAGCGATGATAAAATCACCAAAATATCAACAGATAGCCTTTGGAAAAGCGTAAATGATATTTATCCGGCTGACAATCAGATTATTGCCGTAGGACAAAAGGGACTCATCTTTCAATTGAAAAACCAAAAAATTCATCAACAAAAAAATCAAATTCATCAAAATTTAAATCAAATTATCGCACAAGCTACCGGTTTATGGGTGGTTGGTGATGGTGGCATCATTCTCAAATTACAAACTCACAAACCGGCACAAAAGCATCCGAAATGGAAAGGTTTTAATCCGATTCGTTTTAATTCCAAAGCCAAAGTAATTGACGATGAATACGGCGTGATTGCTGCAGATTTTAACAATGACGGCTTTACCGATATTTTTACCGCCGGACTCTTTGAAGCAGACCGTTTGTATATCAATCAAGGTCAACTCAATTTTACCAATAAAGCCCAAGCATTCGGACTGACCGCCATTGAAAAAAATCATCCGGGGCAGCTTGATTTAGGGGCTTGTGCCGGCGATTTGGACAATGACGGTTATATCGATTTGTATGTTACGGTCTTAAACGGAAAGAATTTAATTTTAAAAAATATCAACGGTAAATATTTTGTCAATTACAGCAATATAGCCGGTGCTACCGGAAACGCTGACGAACGCACCAATGCTTGCATTATGGGTGATATAGACAATGATGGTGATTTGGATATTTTTATCACCAACGAATTTTCGACTAATCGGCTGTATCGTAATAACGGCGCCGGAATTTTTAAAGAAATCACCGGTATCAGCGGCGTACAATCCAAAGCCGGCGGTAATGCAGCAAGTTTTGCCGATTTTGATTTGGACGGTGACATCGATTTGTTTGTAACCAATTGGTCTTTTGGCAACAAACTCTATCAAAATATGTGGCAAGAAACCGGCAAACTGTTTTTTAAAGACATCAGCCGGCAAGCTCATATTACCGGCGAACCCTATGAAAAAAGCAATGCCGTCGTGTTTACAGACCTGAACAATGACGGCTATCCCGATTTGTATATTGCCAATCGCAAAACTAGTAACCGGTTGTATATCAACAACAAAGACCGAACTTTTTCTGACCAAACAGCTCAAATGATCGGACATGACAGCTTATCGACTTACGGGGTGGTTATCACGGATTTTGACGGCGATGGTTTAAAGGATATCTATCTGTCAAACGTAGGAAAAAATACATTTTACAAACAAATTAACGGCAAATTCATCAATCAAACCCAAAAATATCAAGTCGATATAAACGGCTACAGCACCGGTTCAGCACTGGCAGACTTTGACAATGACGGCGATTTGGATATATATGTTGCCAATTATGTCGGGGACGGTAGTACACTATTAATCAACAATGCTGATGACAATCGGTTTTACAAACTCAAATTGAACTTAAGCCATAGCAACCGGATGGGAATCGGAACTAAAATAACTGTTAGTGACAGCTTGAAAAATATAATTTATACTACTGAATTATCAGCCGGCAGTGGTTATGTATCCATGAATGCACCCCAACTGACTTTTTCTGTAAAAAACTTTCCCGGATACTTAAAAATTACACTTCCCGATGGACAAATTATTCATCGTAAAATTACCGCAAACAGTCCGAAAATATTGCAAATAGCCGATACCGGAAAATTTGGACAATTGACAACCAGATATGGGCAAATACTTAAAAACCAAATTATAAATCCGCATAAATTATGGTCGGATATCAAACTTATTGTACTGCTTCTTATTCTATTTTTCAGTAGCAAACGCGGCATACAAAAATTGCATTGGTCAGTTCAAAAAACTTTTATTTACGTTTTTATTATATTGACTTTCTACGGCATCATTTTTCAATATTTCGAATTTAACAATATCATTCTATCCACAATTTTACCATTTTCCTTAGTCATTTTATTGATTTTTACACAACATTATTTTGATGAACGCCGGCTTTTAAAAACAGAAGCACAGTTGAAACAAAAGAATTTAAAATTGAAAATTTCACGAGATTTACACGACAATCTCGCTGCCACCTTGAGCAGTATCGGATTGTATAATGCCATGGCAAGCGAACAACTCAATCAAGACCGGAATTTGTCGCAAAAACTCATTGAAAAATCTTCCAAATTAGTCCATGAAGCTACAGCAACCATTACCGATATTATCTGGTCTATTCAACCCAAATCACAAAGCTTGGAAAGCTTGATGCTGCGATTACAGCAACAATTTAAACCCCTTTTGACAGCCAAAAAAATCAACTTCGATATCATTTGGGAAAAAGACCGGCTGAAAAAACAAAAAGTACAAGACAGTTTTAAACAAAACACCTATTTAATCCTTAAAGAAGCCCTTAACAATGCCGTAAAATATGCGCAATCAACGCAAATCAGTATCTTTATATCACAACAAAAACAACGAATCATTTTCAAAATAACCGATAACGGAAACGGATTTGACTTGTCCGAAAAAGCTTATGCAGGACATGGCTTGCAAAATATGCGTAACAGGGCATTGGAACTATCCGGCGGCAATTTTGAAATTATAACCAACAATCAAGGAACAAGCATTGAATTTTCATTTGAAACAAAATGACACAAACAGACTATTTTTTCATATCAATAAAATACAGAACTTCGAAAAAAATTACATATGATAAATATTTGTATCATAGAAGATCATAAAGATTACCGGCAAGCCCTGTGCGAAATGATAAATTTCTCTGATGAATTTCAGTGTTACAACAGCTATGAAACCGCCGAAATTGCCCTAAAAAATCTGATAGGAAATGAAGATTTGATTTTATTGGATATCAATTTGCCCGGAAAATCGGGTATTGACATCATACCCGAACTGAAAAGCATTAATCCGCAAGCTAAAATATTGATGTTAACCATGCTCGACGATGATCAGATGATTTTAAAAGCGATTTTAAACGGCGCAAACGGCTACTTGCTCAAAAAAAGTAAACCGGCAGAAATATTAGACGCCATACAAGTTTGTTTGTCAGGCGGCAGCCCCATGACACCCGGCATTGCCACTAAAGTTTTAAACTTGTTTAAACAATACATACCACAAAAAAACGAGCAATACCAATTAACCAAACGTGAAACCGAAATTTTACACCTGTTAGTCGATGGTCTGGATAATAAAAACATTGCCGAAACCTTATTTATCAGTTTGGAAACCGTCCGTAATCACATCCGGCATATATATGAAAAACTACAAGTCCACAGCAAATCGCAAGCCGTCGTAAAAGCCATACGGGAAGGATTGTTGGAATAATTGAATGGCATTATGCCAAATCGAAATTTTTCAATAATTTTACATTTTATAAAATATTTTGTTATGCAAATCACCTCATGGAATGTCAACGGCATCAGAGCCGTCTTAAAAAAAGGATTTGTCGAAAATATAAAAAGCATCCATCCCGACATATTATGTCTGCAAGAAACCAAAGCACAAGAGCATGAAGTGGTTGAAGCGCTTAAAAATTTCAGCAATACTTATCAAATTTTTGTCAATTCGGCAGAAAAAAAGGGCTATTCCGGAACCGCAATACTCTCAAAACCAACACCTTTAAAAGTTATGTTCGGCATCAATATACCCGAACATGATCAAGAAGGCAGGGTGATTACCGCCGAATATCAAGATTTTTTTCTGCTCAATGTCTATGCCCCCAATGCCGGTCAAGGTTTAAAGCGCTTAGACTATAAAGCGCGATGGAATAAAGATTTTCAAGCATATGTCACCGCTTTAGACCGTCAAAAACCGGTCATAATTACCGGCGATTTGAATGTGGCACATCAAGCTATTGATTTAAAAAATCCGAAGAGCAATTATAACAAAACCGCCGGTTATACCGAAGTGGAAATACAAGGATTTCAAGCACTGCTCGATGCCGGATTTATAGATACTTTCAGATATTTATATCCCGACAAAATTGCTTATACCTATTGGAGTTACCGCTTCAACGCGCGTGCCCGCAATGCCGGCTGGCGTATTGATTATTTTTTAGTCAGTAAGCGGTTAAGAGATAAGGTTCAAGATGTTGTGATACACAGCGATATTATGGGGTCTGACCATTGCCCAATCAGTCTGATTATTGATGTTCAGTAAATTATAAAAATATGAGTTTAGCCAATATCTTATTTATCATTGTCATGTTGCATTTAGCTGTTGGGTTCGGTTATGTCGTTTACAAACTGGAATTCAGTGGTAAAAAGAAAGACAAAACGAAAGATGAAACCGCAAAAGATGATAACGAATGAAAGCCCGTTATGTCAAATATTTATTAAATTTTAAACGACCTGCAGGCACTTCGCGCGGTATCCTGACCACAAAAGAAACCTATTTTTTGATATTGGAAACCGACGGCAACACCGGTTATGGCGAATGCAATTTGTTTAAAGGTCTATCAGCCGATGATGTGCCCGATTACGAACAAAAATTAGATTGGCTGGTGCAAAATATCAGGCAAAATCCGGATGTCATTATCCATGAATTACGAGATTATCCTTCTATCATTTTAGGTTGGGAAACCGCTCTAAAAAGTTTGAAAGCCGCACAACCACATCTACTCTACCCGTCTGATTTTACAGCAGGCATTACAGGTATTCCCATAAACGGTTTGATATGGATGGGTAACAAAGATTTTATGTTTCGGCAAATCAAAGAAAAATTACAAGCCGGTTTTAAAGTCATCAAGCTCAAAATCGGTGCTATTAATTTTAAAGACGAGCTGGATTTATTGCAATATATTCGCCGGCAATTTTCTGCTGCTGATATTGAAATACGAGTCGATGCCAACGGCGCATTTTCCCCCGAAGAAGCTTTAGAAAAACTCAAACGGCTATCCGATTTTGACATACATTCGATAGAACAACCTATCAAAGCCGGACAGCTGGAAAAACTAACCGAACTTTGTTCAAAAACCCCTTTACCCATAGCGTTGGACGAAGAATTAATCGGCTATAATCATCTGTTTGACAAACAAAAATTTTTAGAAACAATCAAACCGCAGTATATCATTATCAAGCCCGCATTGCACGGTGGTTTTATAGGAACAGACGGCTGGATCAAGGCAGCTGAACACACCCGAACCGGCTGGTGGATAACGTCGGCACTGGAAAGTAATGTCGGTTTAAATGCCATAGCTCAATATACCTACCAACGTCAAGTTAAAATGCCGCAAGGATTAGGAACTGGCGGATTGTTTTCCAATAATTTCAGTAGCCCGTTGTATATTCATCAAGGTGAACTGCGTTACAATCCGGAGAAAAAATTGGAATTCAGTATATAATATCATTTAATCTATTTCTGAAATTTCTAAAATTGAATAGCAGATATTATGAAGTAAAAACAAACATCAAAGTTCACAAATCAAACATTTGAAATCTGAAATCGCAAATCTGAAATCAATAATACTCAATTCCTCAATGAAAATTTCAAACAAATTCTTAGTCATTTTCTTATATCTTAGCATTGCTTGGGTCAATTTGTACAAATTTGTATTGATCCGGCAAGGTTTTTTAACCGAGCCCGACGAACGCCGCTACTTAATGACTTGGATTTTTTTAAAACATTTATTGCAAGGTGATTTACAAGGAGCCGTTCATGCCGTTTTCTCGGCTCAAGGACGACCAGCAAGCATTTTATTGCATACCATTCCGGCAGGACTACAATTTATTTCAGCAAAAATCCGGCATTTAGAACTGTTTGAAACCCAAAATTTTGATGTGGTTTTTGTGTATAATTTAGTCATCAATATTATGACGCTTTATGTGCTATACCGTTTGTTTCAATTAATTTTTCAAAACAAAACCTTGAGTTTAACCGGCATTTTATTTTACAGCGTATTAGTCAACAACTTTAGTTATCTGCGGCATATTTATCCTTATGATGAATCTTTGTTGCTATTCATTTATTTAGCATATCGATTGGTCAAAGCATACCTTAAACAATCAAATTTTAATTTCAAGTTCAGCTTTTGGACCGGTTGTTTCGCTTTTTTAGGTTTTTTGATTTATCCCGCTTATTATTTGAGTTTTATAGCTATTTATTTTATGTTTAACTTTTTGATTTGGCAGAAAAAAAACGGCATAAAAACTTGGCTGATTTTAAATACCGGCTACATCAGTGGCAGTACATTTTTGTTATTTATTTTTGAAATACTTTCCCGCTTCGGACAAGCATCCTATTTGTACAATATCAGACACTTGTCCGGAACTGTCAATCAAGGGGATTACAGAGAATCCTATAGTTTTGTCATTAAATATTTTTGGCAAGTAGAACAACTCACCGGCTTGTTATTACTTACAGGAATTATCATCTTTCCCATTGCTTTTTTCAAGCTAAAAAAGCCATCTAAACAACTAACCGGCATTATTGTTTTGAGTTTTTTAATACCTTATCTTTTTTATACAACTTCAGCTTATTTTTTTCACAATATGGTCATGATGGGCAGAATATTACACCAATTTATTTTTGTGATTGTTTTGATAAATATATTCGTACTGCAAACACTCAATTCCAAATTCCGGAAATATATTATCCTAACACTTACACTTCTATTGAGCATTCAATTTTACAGCCAAATTCAAACTTATTTAAAGATTAGCTACCCGCGCGATGTCTATTGGCAATATCTGAAAATGTATCCTATCACGCATATCAAACAAATTTCGGAATACGAAAATTCTTGGTCCAACTTACCCCAAAAAATAGACGGTTTTTATATCAATCCGAATAAACTAGATAGCATTACGATTGTCAACGGACAATATTTCTTTCCGGTTGATGATGCCGGAAAATACCATGCTTACCATCTAAAAAATAATAAAAAGTTGATTTTCAATAGTTTACATTTTATCAATTATAAAGCATACCAATTTGAAGCATATAAAATCAAAGAAAGAGCCTTAATTGATTCCTTACAATTTCATATCAAAATTTACCGGTAATGATCGTTCTTTATTCTGCATATAATTCACCACATATAAACTTCTTTCAAAAATCAAAAAAATATTCTGTTTTTTTACTAAATTTGTAAACACTCAAAATAATTCAATCTTATGCCTGAAAATATACAACCACTCACATCAAAATTAAATTTTGACGATTTTAAAAAAGAAGTTATCAACGACTACCGTTTGGCTTACACTAGCCGTATAATGAGCATGGATGGTCGCAAAGAAGTTTTATCGGGAAGGGGCAATTTCGGTATCTTTGGCGATGGTAAAGAGCTACCGCAACTTGCTTGGGCAAAATTTTTTAAAAACGGTGATTTTCGTTCGGGTTACTACCGTGACCAAACTTTTATGTTGGCTATCGACGAGCTCACCCCCGAACAGTTTTTTGCAGGCATTTACGGACATCCGGATATTAATTTTGAACCTTATGCAGCCGGACGTCAAATGAATAACCATTTTTCAACCCATAGCTTGGATGAAAACGGTGAATGGAAAAACCTGATGCAACAAAAAAACAG
This sequence comes from Flavobacteriaceae bacterium, assembly GCA_015489265.1. Lineage (GTDB taxonomy): Bacteria > Bacteroidota > Bacteroidia > Flavobacteriales > Flavobacteriaceae > WGBX01. The sequence goes on from WFZY01000366.1 coordinate 8,683, forward strand.
CAGTCCCGATGTTTCATCAACAGCTGCTCAAATGCCGCGATTGCTGGGCTTGGCACAAGCTTCTAAAGTCTATCGTCATTTAGATAAATTACCCGAAAATGCTGAAAAATTCACCAATAATGGTAATGAAATAGCTTGGGGTACTATTGGTAATGCCAGTACATCGGAAGGTCATTTTTGGGAAACCATGAATGCAGCCGGAGTGATGCAAGTGCCACTCATTATGCAAGTTTGGGACGATGAATACGGTATTTCCGTACATGCTAAATACCAAACTACCAAGGAAAACATCTCGGAAGTTATGAAAGGTTTTCAACGGGATGAAAACGGTAAGGGCTTTGAGATTTTTACAGTTAAAGCATGGGATTATCCGGCATTGATGGAAACCTATCAAAAGGCAGAAAAAATTGCCCGTGAAGAACATGTGCCTGTTTTGATACATGTACAAGAATGTACCCAACCCATGGGGCATTCCACTTCCGGATCTCACGAACGTTACAAATCAAAAGAACGGCTGCAATGGGAACAAGATTTTGACGGTATCAAAAAAATGCGTGAATGGATGCTTGAAAATAATTTGGCTGATGCCGAAACCTTAGATAATATTGAAAAGGATGTCAGAAAACGCGTTAAAGATGCCCGTAAAAAAGCTTGGGCGGATTATACAGCACCGATGAAAGCTGAAAAATTAGAATTAATTCATATTTTGGATCAAATTATCAAAGAGAGTGCACATAAAAATGAATTGATACCTTTAAGAAACCAATTAGCACAAAACAAAGAACCCAAACGTTATCAAATTTTAAAAACGGCAAGAAAAAGTCATCATCTTTTAAGAAACGAAAACAGTCCGGCAAAAAAGGTATTGACCGATTGGATTAAAAATTACAAGCACAAGCATGAAGCTGATTATAGCAAATATTTATTTAGTGAAAGTTCTAAAAAAGCAGTCAATATAAAAGAAGTCAAACCGCAATATGATGATAACGCCCCTATGGTGGACGGTCGTATTGTTTTGCGTGACAATTTTGAAAAACTCTTTGAAAAACATCCCGAATTATTGGTTTTCGGTGAAGATAGTGGCAAAATCGGTGATGTCAATCAGGGTTTGGAAGGTCTGCAAGAAAAATTTGGTGAAGTCCGTGTTGCCGATACCGGCATACGCGAAGCAACTATTGTAGGTCAAGGTATCGGATTGGCTATGCGTGGCTTGCGTCCCATTGCTGAAATTCAATATCTCGACTATATACTTTACGGCTTGCAAACCATGAGCGATGATTTGGCAACGGTTTATTACCGCAGTTACGGGCGACAAAAAGCGCCGGCAATTATCCGGACACGTGGTCACCGCTTGGTTGGTATCTGGCATTCCGGATCACCTATGGGCGCCTTGTTGCATTTGCTTCGTGGTATCAATATTTTGGTACCCCGCAATTTGACCCAAGCAGCCGGCTTTTATAATACCATGCTGGAAAGCGATGAACCCGCTTTGATTGTTGAAACCTTAAATGGCTATCGTCTAAAAGAAAAATTACCAAGCAATTTAGGTGAATTTAAAGTCCCTGTCGGCAAAGTAGAAGTCATGAAAACCGGAAATGATATCACTTTAGTGTCATACGGTTCCACTTTACGACTCGTACAACAAGCAGCCAAGGATTTACAAGCAGCCGGTATCGATGCCGAAGTTATTGATGTACAATCACTTTTACCTTTTGATATACAACACGACATTGTTAAAAGTTTACAAAAAACCAACCGTTTACTTATCATTGATGAAGATGTTCCGGGTGGTGCTTCTGCATACATTTTAGACAAAATTCTCAATGAGCAAAACGGCTGGCAATACCTTGACAGTCAACCACAAACCTTAACGGCTAAAGAACACCGTCCTGCGTATGAAGAAGACGGTGATTATTTCTCAAAACCTTCAACCGAAGATATTTTTGAAAAAGTTTATACTATCATGGCAGAAGCATATCCCGATAAATATCCGGATTTGGATTAGTTGTTATTGTAACAAAATTTCTTATATTTAACATTTCGCAATGAGTTTAAAATTATATTTAACAAAATCATCAATATTGAAAATTAAATTTAGACTAATATTATTACTGGTTACAATATCTATATCTATTAAATGCTATACTCAAAATAACAATCAGTTCAGTATTTACTACGGTTTTACTGATAGCGCACTTTTAAGAAGTGAGAACTTATCGGGAAACGCGAGTTATAAAACTCATAATTCTTATGAATTTGGATTTAAATATTTAAGAAAACTATCTAATCAATTCTCAATAGAAACGGGAATTAATATTTTTTATTCAAAAATTAAAATAACACCGGCATTTACAGGAATGCCAATAAATTCCAGACAAGAACAATTAAAATTAATTTCAATTCCAATTTTTGCAAACTATTCTCTCGGAAAATATTTTTATATCAATACCGGTCCTCTTTTGGACTTTCAAAATGAAGAAAAAAGTTTTGACTCACAATCAGGAATAGGATATGGAATTGGAATTGGTGGAAAATACAATTTTGGTAATTTTTTGATTTATATCAATCCAAATTTTAAACGGCACTCATTTATACCGTTTAAAAAAGAAAAATATCATCTAAAATTAACGCAATTTGGTATAAAAATAGGAATTGGGTATGTTTTTTAAACCCATTTTATAAAAATTAATGATAGATTTAACTAAAATAAAAGAAATATATTCCAAAGGCGGTAATATTATTAAATATCTAAAAAAAATAAAAAAATCATCAGAGAATGATGTAATGGATATCTTAATAAGCTATGATTTCCAAGCCGGTTCATATATTGAAATTGCTAATAACAATCCGGAGTATATAGAAAATTACACAGCAGCTTTATCAGCTTATATAAATAATTTAGGTAGTTTTGGCTCAATCATTGAAGTAGGAGTAGGTGAAGCAACCACTATCATCCCTGTCATTAAAAAATTGCATACTAAACCTGCTGATATTTTAGGTTTGGATATATCATTATCACGTATTCTTTTTGCTAAAAAGTATGCTATTGCGAATAAAATATCTAACATTAAGTTTTTTGTTTCAGACTTATTTTCAATAGCATTGAGAGATAATTCAGTAGATATCGTTTTTACCTCGCATGCTATTGAACCAAATGGTGGTAAAGAAAAGGAAGCATTAAAAGAACTTTACCGAATAACAAGAAAATATTTAATTCTTTTAGAACCAATCTATGAATTTGCTTCTGAAAAAGGTAAAAAACGCATGTCTGAAATGGGCTATATAAAAAATTTATATCAAACCGCCGTTAACTTAGGATACAATGTTATTTTTTATAAAAAATTTGAATATATCATTAATGACTTAAATCCTACGGGCATCATTATTATTGAAAAAAATAAGAATTCAAATCAATCAGATTCAGCAGAATTAGTCTGTCCCTTATCACATACAGAATTACGTCAACATAATAATTGTTTCCTCTATTCAAAAAGTAGTTTATTAGCTTATCCTGTCATCAATAACGTACCGATTCTTTTATCTCGCAATGCGATAATTGCCACTCATTTGAACGAATTTAATTAAATCATATATAAAAACTCCGGCTATGATAATCATAGCCGGAGTTTTTTAATAATCGAACACTCGTTATTTTTATTTAATCAGCATTTTAGTTGTATAAACTTTATCGCCTGATATAACTTTTAAGAGATAAACACCTGTGGTAATTTGCGCCGGAATTCTGATTTCGGCATCATCGGTATCTAATTTTTCTGACAAAATCTGTTGTCCGGTTAAAGCAAACAAATGCGCTTTATTGATTAATTGCTGTTTAGAATTTTTAATTACAATTTCATTTGTGTTAGTATTGTAATAAGCAGATATGTTTTGCAATTCCAATTCTTCTGCATTATTAGCAGAACGATCTTCAAACACCAATTCAAATCTGTCGTCATAAGTGCCGGCATTTAAGAAAACTTCAAAACTATCAGTATCAGATATTTGATGATAGCTATCATCAAAATTGTCATAAATATATAGATTGGTAATACCGGCTGGTAAATTTTCAACGGCATCTAAAGTAAATTCTACCGTATCGTCTCCACTTGCTTCAACTTTTAATGGTAAACGGGAATCTGTTGAAATGGAAGGAACGGCTTGAATCACAAATTTTCTACCGGAAATTAACCATGACATTTCAGCACCGGGATAATCGTAATCAAAGTTTGGTCCGTCCCAAGCCACATCAATACCATTGGTTGTATTGGCTCTAACACCTAATAATAATTGACGGTGGTAATTTTGCGGGGTATTTAAACCAATTCTGATATTGGTTAAAGCAGCCGGTCTGATAAAAACACTATTTGATCCTTCAGTTTCAAATTGTCTTTGTGAATTTTTAAAAATGATATTACCACCATCATTGGTTGTTTCAGACCAGACAAAGAAACCTTGTCCGACCGGAATAAAACGCTTGGGTGTTTTAGCGCCTGCCAAAGCACCACCGCCATTCCATGATGTTGCTGCTGTACCACCGGTTAAATTGTAGGTGGCATAACCACCTTGATAATGACTTCCCCAATGATCGTTACCACCGGTATGTTGCCAGAAATACAAATTACCATTAAATATATCATTGGCATTATTGCCACTATTGGCCGCTGATACATTATCTTTAATAAATTGATCGGCATCTAAAGCGGAAGGATAAGGATTTCCGATTAAATAATCATTACCAGGATCAATAGTCAAGCTGTAATCACCATCATTGGCAACGCCTGCAAAAGTCCAACTGTTATAATCGGTAGTTGAAGAACCATTGGCAGCGTTCAAATTTTGGTCAACGCCGGGTCCTTTCATTGTATAACCTTCACCGGGTACTACAGTTCCATTTTGCTTGATATGATTATTAGTCCAACCTTGATAGCTATTGTCCAAATCATTTTTAAAAGCATAAACCCATTGTGCATTCAAGTAAACCGGATGTGCTGTTTGAGCCGGTAAATCATTAGTTGCATTAGAATTATCAACAATTTGTACTTGCGGATATTTAGATTTCAAATTGTCATCACCTTGTGCCCCATCACGCAAATACATCATTTTCCAATTTCCGGATTGATTAACCGGTGCCGACCAATAGTTGTAGTAATATTGGTTGGTTGTACCTTGTTGGTCAATCCAAATATAATTAGAACCGGTATTAGAAGTTGCACCGGTATGTGTTTGTACCAA
>WFZY01000367.1 GCA_015489265.1 Flavobacteriaceae bacterium
CTTAAGTCCGTTCACATTTTCAAAAGTTTTGATGATTTCCATGACCGAGCTGCCCCGTCCCGTCCCGATATTAAAGACTTCAAAATTGGCTTTTTGCCGGTTATTGAGCAGGCGTTCGAGTGCTATAACATGTGATTCGGCTAAATCGACCACATGTATATAATCGCGAATGGCGGTGCCGTCGGGTGTCGGATAGTCATCGCCGAAAACGGACAATTCTTGACGAATACCGGCAGCAGTTTGCGTTACGAAAGGAACTAAATTTTGCGGTACCCCTAAAGGTAATTCACCGATATGCCCGGTCGGATGTGCGCCAATAGGATTAAAATACCGCAAAGCAATGCTTTTAAATTCCGGATAGGCATTTGCCGTATCGCGAATGATTTCTTCACCTATTTGTTTGGTATTGCCATAAGGCGACAAAGCCGGTTTGATCGGTGCCGCTTCGGTTATAGGCAAACTGTCGGGTTCACCGTAAACCGTACAGGACGAACTGAAAATAAAATTCCGGATTTCTTTCTCTTGCATCTGTTGTAAGACATAAATCAAGGTGTTGAGATTGTTTTCATAGTACAACAGTGGTTTTTGGACGCTTTCGCCTACCGCTTTTGATGCGGCAAAATGAATAATACCTTTGATATCACTGTGCCGGTTAAAAAAATCTACGACTTTAGCTTTGTCCCGTAAATCTATGGCTTCAAATTCGGGACGCATACCGGTAATTTGTGTAATGCCTTCCAATACACTGATATCCGAATTGGACAAATTGTCAATAATGACGACATCGTAGCCCTTTTCTTGCAAAGCAACAACCGTATGAGAACCGATAAATCCCAGTCCGCCGGTAACTAATATTTTCATATGCTGATTTTCTATTTGCATACAAAAGTAAGGATAATTGTTGATTTTAAATTCTATTTAATTTGGAAAACTTCAAGCCAACAAAATCTTACTAATTTCGTAATTATAAAATACTTTTCCGGTACAAACTAAAAAATAATTTGTATTTTTGTTTGAGAAAAAAATAAGATTATGCAATTTTTAGTTTCGAGTGATGAATTGATCAAAAATTTACAAGCTTTAAGAAACGTTATCAACAACAATAACACCATTCCCGTGTTAGATAATTTTTTGTTTGAGCTGAATAACAATACTTTAAAAATAACAGCTTCCGATTTGGAAACAACCATGACTGCTACAGTTCCGGTTGAATCCAATGAAAGCGCTTCTTTTTTATTGCCGGCACGTATGTTGGTCGATACGATCAAAGCTTTACCGGTTCAGCCGCTGACTTTTATGTTTAATGATGACAATACCATGAATATCATCAGCGAAACCGGAAAATACAGTTTTGCTTACACCGATGCCGAAGATTACCCCAGTCCGGTAGAAATGGAAGAAGCCGAAACTTTACAAATGCCCGGAAGTATCTTGGCGGATGCTGTCAGTAAGACGATTTTTGCTGCCGGAACGGATGATTTGCGACCGACTATGACCGGTGTGTTTTTTGAATTTTCACCCGAAAGTTTGAATTTCGTGGCAACCGATGCACACAAATTGGTCAAATATGAACGGCAAGACTTAAAAGCCGATTCGGAAAGTCATTTTATCGTTCCGAAAAAGCCTTTACAAATTTTAAAAAATTATATTGCCGGTACCGATGACGATGTTACCATATCCTATGACGACCGGAATGTCAGATTTAATTTTGATAATATCCAATTGTTATCAAGACTGATTAACGGTAAATATCCAAATTATAATGCGGTTATTCCTACCGAAAACCCCAATGTCATGGTGGTTGATCGGCAAAACTTGCTCAATGTTGTCAAACGTGTTGATATTTTTGCCAGTAAAGCCACACACCTGATTCGTTTTGATATTGCCGGTTCGGAACTGAAAGTGTCTGCCGAAGATTTGGATTTCTCGAGCAAAGCCGAAGAACGCATGACTTGTAATTTTCAAGGCGATGATATGGCTATCGGGTTCAATTCCAAATTTTTAATAGAAATGCTGTCCAATCTTGATGCCGATGAAGTATCGGTCAATATGTCTTTGCCGAGCAAAGCGGCTTTAATTCATCCGGTTGACGGCATGGAAGAAGGCGAATTTGTAACTATGCTTGTGATGCCGTTGATGTTATCATAAACCACGAGCAATCGTTAAATGCATTGCTTTTGAAATATTTATACAATATATTGTTGCAAATTTCCGAAAAACTTTTAGAGCTTTTCGGAAATTTTTTTGGACAAAAAGTACGGTATTTCAAAGCCGGACAAAAACAAGTTTTTAAGCGGCTCAATACTTGTTTAAATCTCGGTAAAAAAACGATTTGGTTTCATGTATCATCGCTGGGCGAATATGAACAAGCTCTACCCGTTATAGAAAAAATAAAATCACAATATATTGATTATCAAATACTTTTGACGTTTTTTTCACCTTCTGGCTATGAAGTGAGAAAAGATTCAACACCGGCAGACTGTGTCAGCTATTTACCCGTTGATACCCGAAAAAATGTACAAAAGTTTCTGAATTTGGTGCAACCTGAAGTGGTGTTTTTTGTCAAATATGATTTGTGGCCCAATTATTTACATGAACTAAAAAAACGAAAAATAACCACCTATTTGATTTCCGGATTATTTACCGAAAATCATCCTTTTTTTAAAGCATACAATCCATGGTTAAAAAAATCTTTGGGGGCTTTTACGCGTTTTTTTGTACAAGATGACAACAGCCGAAAAGTTTTGAACAAACAGGGCTTTGAGCGAGTTACGGTAACCGGTGATACCCGTTTTGACCGTGTTTTTCAAATTGCCCAAACGGCCGATTCTTATGATTTTGTCAAAAACTTTAAATATGACCGGATTTTACTCATAGCCGGCAGTACTTGGCCTAAAGATGAAGATTTATTAGCACGCTATATAAATAACAGTCCTGCTGATTTTAAAACGATTATTGCCCCGCATGAAATAGATGATGAACATATTGCCAATATCGAAAAAAAATTACAAGTCCAATTTATTCGCTATTCCGAAATAAAACAAAATACCGACTTATCTGAGTATAAAGTACTGATATTGAATACGATTGGTATGCTCAATAAAATTTATAAAGATGCCGATATCGTTTACATCGGTAACGGTTTCGGTAAAAGTATTCACAATATTCAAGAGCCGGCGGTTTTCGGCGTACCGATTATTACCGGTCCGCATATCGAAAAGTTTAAAGAAGCTATAGATTTAAAAATTGCCGGTGGATTGGTAAGCATTAATAATTATACGGAATTAAAAAATGCTTTGGATAGTTTGATTCAAAATCCCGAATTGCGAAAACAAAAAGCCGGTATTACCAAAACTTATGCTTTGCAAAATGTGGGTGCTACCGAAAAAATAATGACCCATTTGAATTTATGACAAGTTTATATTTACACGGTTTAAACAGCGTTAATCAAAACAGACGCACAGATTGGTTACAACAATTCGGCAAACTGGTCAATCCCTTGTTGTCTTATCGCAATATTCCCGAAACCTTTCAATATTTAGAACAATTGGTGCAGAAACACCGCCCCGATGTCATCGTCGGTAGTAGTATGGGCGGGTATTTCGGCTTTCATTTGGGTAATTATTACCGTATTCCGACCCTTTTGCTCAATCCGGCTTTGGTAATGACGCTTTTGGTGCGTCCTGATAATCGCTTACTAGTCGCAGATACCAAGCATACTATTAGCATAGGTAAATATGACACGGTAATTCGTCCGGACATAACACTTCAATTGTTAGAAGAATGGCAATTGCCATACCAAATTTTTGAGTACGAAACCGCGCACGAAACCCCTTATGAAGTTTTTGTCGATGTTGCCGAAAAATCGGGTTTGTTCATAAAAAAATAAAAATGTCAGCCAAAACCGTCATAGAACAAATGGGGACTGCTGCAAGAGTTAACAGATTACGCGCAGCCGACTATTTTTTAAACCATTCCGAAGAAATAAAAACATTGTTACAATTAACTTTTGATCGGGAATATGCCTATCACCATAAAGCCGCGTGGGTAGTCGAATTTGTAGCTTTTAGACAACCGGATTTTATTGTAAAACATCTGGACTTTTTTGTCAATTCATTGGCATTGCTAAAAAAAGATTCAGCCGTAAGACCCATTGCCAAAACGACACATTTAATAGTTCAAAAACATTTTTTAAAAAAAGGTGCCGGATTTCAACTTAATGCCGAACAAATTCAATTGATAATTGCCACTGCTTTTGATTGGTTGATAGATGATTACAGAGTCGCTTCCAAAGTACATGCCATGCAAATTATTTTTGAGTTGGGACAATTACCGACTGCTGAAGATTGGGTTATTCCGGAACTCAAAAATATTTTATCGGAAAACATTTCAAAACAAACAGCCGGATACCGAAGTAGGGCAGAGAGAATTTTAAATAAACTGGATAAAGATTAATTTAAGATTCAGATTTTATGCAATACGATATTTTTGGTCGCTATTTTTTTTTCCAATAAAACCGGTCATTTCGACACATCCCCCAACGAAAGTTGGGGGAACACACAATGACCTACGTATTCCTCACTCCTCATTCCTCAATTCCTCAAATTTGAGGTAGAAATAAAGTATAAAGTAGAAAGCAAATATCAAAGAAGTTAATAGTCTATGAAGTAGAAAAAATCCTCAAATCCTCAATTAAAAAACACTTAATCCCGTTTCTTTTTATTAAATTTGTTTCGCAATTATAAAAAGAATAAAATTATGGCAACAGGATTTTTCAAAACAGATAAAGTTACTAACGAACCGGTTTTATCTTATGCGCCGGGAACGCCCGAAAGAGAAGAAGTTTTAAAAGCTTACAAAGCGCTTTGGAATCAAAAAATTGAAGTGCCGTTATACATTGGCGGACAAGAAGTTTATACCGGCAAAACCAAAGATATCACACCGCCTCATGATCACCAACATGTGATTGGTTTTTATCACAAAGCGTCCAAAGACGATGTACAAAAAGCCATAGAGTCGGCTTTGGCGGCTCGTGAAAAATGGGCCAATATGGCTTGGCAAGACCGTGTATCTATCTTTTTAAAAGCAGCCGATTTATTAAGCGGACCTTATCGTGCCAAAATGAATGCGATGACGATGATCGGTCAATCGAAAACGGTTTTTCAAGCCGAAATTGATGCCGTGGCGGAATTAGCGGATTTTTGGCGATTTAATGCGGCTTATTTACAAAAAATATATGCCGAACAACCCGAATCGTCACCGGGCGTTTGGAACCGCATGGAATACCGTCCACTCGAAGGTTTTGTCTATGCTGTTACACCGTTTAACTTTACGTCTATTGCCGGTAACTTGCCGACTTCGCCGGCTATGGCAGGTAATGTCGTGGTGTGGAAACCCTCATCTACGCAGATGTATTCGGCTAAAATGATTATTGACATTTTGGAAGAAGCCGGATTGCCTGCCGGTGTCATTAATATGGTTGCCGGAAGCGCCACCATGATTACCGAGCAAGTGCTAAGCAGCCCCGACTTTTCAGGTATTCATTTTACCGGTTCTACCGATGTATTCCAATATTTGTGGAAAAAAATCGGGGAAAATATTGCCCAATATAAAACTTATCCGCGTATCGTGGGCGAAACCGGCGGTAAAGATTTTGTTTGGATGTATAAAGATGCCGACCCCAAAGCCGTAGCAACCGCACTAACCCGTGGCGCTTTTGAATATCAAGGACAAAAATGTTCGGCGGCATCGCGCGCTTATATTCCCGAAAGTCAATGGCAAGCGGTTTTTGACGAGCTTAAAAAACAAACCGACAGCATCAAAATGGGCGATCCGGTTGATATGTCTAACTTTATGACGGCAGTCATCAGCAAAAGTGCATTTAACAAAATTACCGGTTATATTGACGATGCTAAAAAAGCGAAAGAAGCCGAAGTGGTTATCGGTGGCGGTTATGACGACAGCAAAGGTTATTTTATAGAACCGACGGTTATTTTAACCACCGACCCGCATTATGTGACTATGGAAGAAGAATTGTTCGGACCGGTTTTAACCGTTTATGTTTATAAAGATGATGATTGGCGCGACAGTTTGGAATTGGTAGATAAAACCTCACCTTACGGATTGACCGGCGCTATCTTTGCCAAAGACCGCAATGTTATAGCCGAAGCGAGCAAAAAATTGGAAAATGCCGCCGGTAATTTCTATATCAACGACAAACCTACCGGTGCCGTGGTTAATCAACAACCCTTTGGTGGTGCTCGCGGTTCGGGAACCAATGATAAAGCCGGTAGTATGTGGAATTTAATCCGCTGGATGTCCGTGCGTTCTATCAAAGAAAATTTCAATCCGCCGACGGATTATCGTTATCCATTTATGGGATAATGAGATGAGCAGAAAGTTTTTGGGACAAAAAACAGCATTAACTATCAAAATATAACAATCATTCCTAAAAAGTCCGTTCTGTTTTGAGCGGACTTTTTTCGTTGATGTAATATTATTTTTCAAAAGATTTTATAAATTTGCAGTAACAATTATTTTTTATAATGAAAACACTATTAATAACGATTCTTTTAGTTCTATTTTCCGGCTTTGTTTATTCCCAACAAACCTATGTACCTGATGACAATTTTGAAAATTATCTTGAAACACACGATGCTAATGGCAACACGGTTTCAGTGGGAGATGCTAACAGTTTAGGAAATGGTATAGCCAATGATGATTATGTACTAACTTCAAGAATTAGTACAGTTCATCAATTACATATACAAGGATTGAATATTACGGATTTAACCGGAATTGAAGATTTCCAAAATTTATATACTCTTGATTGTAATGATAATGATTTAACTACCTTAAATATTTCACAAAACACACATTTAATAAAGCTTGATTGTAGTTTTAATCAATTAACTGACTTAGATGTTACGCAAAATGTATTTTTACAATCATTCTCATGCTCGAATAATCAATTAACTTCTTTGGATGTTTCACAAAATCCAGATTTGATGCGTTTTTGGTGTAGTAATAATCAATTGACCGGTATAGATGTTTCAAATAATCTTGATTTGGAATGGTTTGTTTTTTCATATAATCAGTTGACAGATATCGATGTCTCTCATAACATACACTTAGAGCTTTTAGCCTGTGAACACAATCAATTAACAAGTTTAAATGTTTCACAGTTGTACAATCTAGAATGGTTAGAATGTTTTTCTAATCAGTTAACTGAATTAAGGATGAAAATTGGTAGTAGCCCTAATCTCACAACTTTTGATGCGACCTATAATCCCAATTTAATTTGCGTATTTGTTGACAGCGCATGGTTTATGAACAATAATTGGCCTGCAGCTATTGATGCTACAGCAACATATGTAGAAACACAAGCAGAATGTGATGCCCTTAGAACAGACGAAGCCTTTAAAGAAACCATAAATGTTTATCCAAATCCAATTAATGAATATTTTAACATTCAAGCAGCTAGCGAATTAAGTATTAAAAGTATTAGCATTCAAAACATACAAGGACAAACCGTTTATAAAAGCAGCTTTGTTCCGCAAGTAAAATTGTCTAATTTTCCAACAGGAATGTACTTTTTAAGCATTAAAAACAAAAACGGTGATAAAGCGATGTTTAAGTTGCTTAAGAATTAACAAAAAGAAAATAAAAAACACTGTTAATATCTCTAGTTTCAATCGTTTAAACGAAATCTTTATTTACTTCATGAAAAAATCTAAGTTAAGTTGGTAATTTTGAATCCAGCAGCTGATACTATTGTTTCACTTATCAATTCGCCACCTTGGATAAAGAAAAACTTTATTGTTTATACCTGCAAGTCCTCTAAATAATAACAATATGATTATTCATGTCAATATTGTCTAAATTATTATTATATTTAGTCTTACATTTTAATGGTTTTGAAAAAAGTATTTTACATACTATTTCTATTTGATCTATTCTTTTTTTACGGGCAAAAAAAGATCATTCCCGCCCCTTATTACAATTTTGATATTTACACGATACGGGATGGTTTGTCCAATAATCGTGTAAACAGAATTTTGCAAGACAAACAGGGGTATTTATGGATAGCCACCGAAAATGGTTTAAACAAATTTGACGGTTATAAATTTATAAAATTCTTTCACGACAATACCGACAGTCTTTCGCTCGCCGGTAATACGGTGTATGATTTGGCTTTGAACAATACCGGAAATATTTGTGTTGCCAGTGATGGTGGATTAGATATATATAATCCGGTTACAAACGGCTTTGATCATGTTTTTCCTTTACAATCTGATAATAAACTATCGTACAAAAAGAAAACAGTCATGGCAGTTTACCCCGAAAATGACAGTATTATCTGGTTTGATACCGCAGATGGACTTTTACACAAATATAATACTAATACAAAAAAGCATAAAACTTTTCAGCATGAGAAACCGGTACAAGTCAGGACTTATTTTTACCATCAGATATTTGATGATGGTGAAGGGAATTTATGGATTGGCGGAAGGAGTATCTATCCGGTTAAATTTGTTAAAAAAGACGAAAAATTTATCAGCTATAAAGCCGGCAAAAAGTATGATGACGTCACGAGATATTATATCGATAAAGAAGGGACTTTTTGGATAGCCGCAACCGAAGGATTATACCGGTTTGATAGAAAAACAGGGACTTTTTCTATGGTTATGCGCAATTCAACTTATGACATGATTGATTTTAATGACAATGAATTTTGGTTTGCCAACGCCAGAGGTTTTAAAATTTTGAATAGAACGACCGGCAATGTTTATGCCGTTTATCATTCGGAAGGCAATGACCAATCTTTACCATCCGAATATGTTTTTAATTTTTTTAAAGACAGATCAGGGAACATGTGGATAGGGACTTTGGAAGGTCTGTGTAAATACAGTCCTTATAAAAACAAATTCGGTCATATAATACATATTCCGGATGATAATTTAACTCTATCGGCAAAATATGTTACGACAATTATTCAAAGCCATGACGAAAAGATCTGGGTAGGTACAAATTCGCATGGGATAGATATTATGAATGAAAACTTTATCAGAATAGTTCATTACGGCAGAACGAACAAAAGTAAATATCCACTGGCTTCCAATCATGTATCAAAGTTATATCAAGATAGTAAAGACAATGTTTATATTGGTTTATGGGCAGGTATCGGGTTTGATTTTATTGAGCATAAAACAGATAAATTTTATCATTTCAGATTAGACCCAAAGAGTTTAAAATATGACTGGTATAATGATTTTATTGAATATAAAAACGGAAATGTTTTATTAGGCACTTGGGGGTCTTATTCAGTAGGATTATTTGATCCCGAAAAAAAGACATTTGTTAATTTTCCTGACCATCCAGGACCTTTTATTAAAAAATTGGGTACTCATTTTGTTAGTTGTCTGAATCAAGATGAAACCGGTAATATTTATATCGGAACAACCAATAAAGGTTTGAGTATATACAATATGGAAACGGAAGCATTAAAAAGATTCCCCGGATCCAGTCATGACAGTATAGCTTTATGGGGACAAGACATCAGTTGTATTTTTATAGATTCAAAAAAACAAATTTGGATAGGTGCCAAAGGGCTTAATAAGTACGATCCCAATACGGATACTTTTGAGCATTATACCCGGGAAAACGGTTTATGCGATGACGGTGTGCAAGCCATTTTGGAAGATGATGACGGATTCTTGTGGATTGCGACGCTAAACGGTTTGTCAAAATTTGATGTCAAAACCGGCACCTTCCAAAATTTTTTTGAAAAAGACGGTTTGTCAAGTGATGAGTTTACAAAAGGGGCTTGTAAATTGGATGACGGCAGACTGCTGTTTGCCACCAAAAATGGTTTAACGGTATTTGATAAGAATAAGTTTGTAATAGACAGATACAAACCCAGGGTATTTGTTACGGATTTTACCATCTTTACCGAACCTCAAAGTTTGGATTTGTTAAAAACAGGTATTATCGATTTGAAATATAACCGTAATTATCTTAATTTTCGTTTTGGTGCCGATGATTACAGCAGTGTTAAAGACAATAGATTTGCATATCAATTGGAAAATTTTGATGAGGAATGGCATGAGCTTGACAAAGGACAAAAAGAAGCCACTTATACTTACTTGGAACCGGGTGAATATACCTTGAAGGTCAAAGCCGGCAATATGGATGGTGTTTGGGGCGATACCATAAAAAAAATACATATTATTATCAATCCGCCTTGGTGGAAAACCAAGTGGTTTATGGGGTTGGAAATCTTGTTTTTGGTTGCATTGGTGTTTTTTATAATCAAATTCCGTGAAAACAAATTGAAAGAACAATACTTTGTAGAATTATTGGAACAGCGATTGTTACGAAGTCAGATGAACCCGCATTTTATTTTCAATGCTTTGGGGGCTATACAATCTTATCTTTTTACACATAGCCCTTTGGAAGCCGGCAGCTATTTATCACGTTTTGCAGATTTGATGCGCTCTATTTTGTACAGTTCAAGAGAAGAATTTATCAGCTTGGAAAAAGAAATAGAAGCCATAGAAAATTATTTAGCTATTCAACAAATTAGGTTTGAAAACAAATTTGATTTCAATATAGAAGTAGATCCGGACATCAATACATCGTTTACCGCAATACCGCCTTTACTCATTCAACCGGTACTGGAAAACAGTATCGAACACGGGTTTAAGAATTTAAACCGTAAAGGCATGATTCGAATTGTTATTAAAAAGCGAGGAGATAAATTAAAAATTATTGTGGAAGATAACGGTACCGGCATAATAGAAAGTAAGATGAAATATTTGGGCAAAACAGCAGAAAAAAATATCAAGCACAAATCCGTTGCCATACAAATTATCAAAAAACGTTTGCAAATATTGAATAAAGACAAAAAAGGTAAATTTGATTTGAAAATAGAAAATATCGTAGAAAACGGACATACTGCCGGTGTCACAGTCACATTTTATATTCCGGTTATACATTTAAGCCGGTAAAAGGAAAAAAATTATTATATTAGTGAGGAAAACAATAGTGCGAAGTGAAAAGCGGTAAAGTGCGAAGGAGAAAGCAATAAAGTAGAAAGCGCGAAGGAGAAAGTGTCAAGTGGAAAACGACAAAGTGCCTAGGACGGTTGTTATTTCGACATAACTTTTAAGACGAAGGAGTAAAAGTGCCGAGATATCTTAATAAATAGACTTTTCTCCCAACAAAAGCCGGATCACAGCAAATCACCAAATCCCCAATTAACCAGTATCATCAAATAACCAAATAACCGTTTAATATGAAAACCATCATCATCGACGACGAAGCCAAAGCCCGCAAAGCTATCAAGGAAATTTTGAAATACGCCGGCACGGACATCGAAGTTGTTGCCGAAGGGGAGAGCGTTCAAACAGGTTATGAAGTCGTCTTAGAACATCAACCTGATTTAGTGCTGCTGGATATCAAAATGCCGGATGGAACCGGTTTTGATTTGCTAAAAAAATTGCCTGATACAAATTTTAAATTGATTTTTATAACCGCTTTTGAGCAATATGCCATTAAAGCTTTTGAGTTTTCAGCAATAGATTATATTCTCAAACCTATTGATCCGGTTAAGTTAATCAGTTCCGTACAAAAAGCGGCTCAATTGGTGGAAAGTGAATATCTTTCTATAAAACTCAAGGCACTTTTTTCCAACTTGAATGTACGCAACAAACAACAACGAAAACTAGTTTTACACACAGAAAAAAAGATACATGTTGTTGAAACAAAAAATATTGTTTATTGCAAATCGGATGGTGGTTATACGACTTTTCATCTCATTGACCGGAAAACAATTACGGTTTCAAAAAACTTGAAGACTTTTGAAGAATTACTTTCCGGCAGCCATTTTTTTAGACCGCATCAATCCTATCTCATCAATCTGGATTTTGTTGAGTGTTACAACAAACATGATGGAGGCTATATTACAACGCAAACCGGTGATAAAATCCCTGTATCGCAACGCAAAAAAGAACAATTTTTGACAATTTTAGAAAATTTGGACAAATTATAAATTGTTAATATATTTTTTTCTCTCATTAATGTGTTTTTTTCGTTTTATAACAAATTTAAAAAAGGGAACTGTTAATCAGCTCCCTTTTTTATAAGAAAGAGATAGATATTTTTGGAGATAGTATCAATTTTTCACCATTTATTGTAATTAGAGGTATTTCTGTTGTCGTGTGTGTAACGGGGCCAGCCGGAATGCAATAATGATGAATCCCATTGTATGGCATATATCTTTTTTTGATTATCTGCAGATGCAACATACAATACATCATCTTCAATTGTTACGGATGCACCTATAATTGGTGCATAATCGATTTTCCATAATTCATTACCTTGTGTATCTTTAGAAATTAGATATGGATGCGCATCGCTATCCCGTCCTGTTAAATTTCCATTCTCGTCTATATTTGTTTCCAAGGGAAAAAAAATGTTTTCAGGAGAGGTAATGTTTCCGGTTGCATTGCCGGGGATATAAATCCGGGAGTAAAAACAATCGGCAAAAGTATTATCGTTGGCATCTACTACATTATAGGTGTAAAAGTCTTGGTTTTTAACACTCCAAACAAGGCTTTTATCACTTATTCTCATTCTTGCCAATCCAATATCTTGTTGCTTAAGAGGGTATAAAACATCACCGTTTGAAGCAAATGTAATTTTATTAGCGGCATTTTTAGGAAAAGCGAGCTCATTCCATAATGTATTCCCGTTATCAGGGTCAGAAACAATAAGATGATCTTCCCATACCACACCGTTGTTATAACCTACCGGAATTGTTGCTTCATCATAAATATTGCCGTCCGGACCTATGGAAATAGGGGATCCCATCGGGTCTTGTCTTTTATTTAACCATTTCAATTGTCCTGAAGGTGTCACACAGAATACAGCCCCTACGAAATCAAATAAGGTTCCCAAATTTTGCATAACTAAATTCCCGTCATTGGTCAAGCATAGATTTACCAGAGGAGAATAGGCATTATAGTCAAGCCCGTCACTAGCGGTAAGTTGTGAAGGACATTCCCAGATGGCTTGTGCTTGTCCGTTGGACGGATCTACGGCATACAAATAAGGACCGCATGTAGTAAAAATAGTACCGTTATCTCCTACGACTATCGGGCTATACAATCTTTTGTCTCCAATATTATTGTTGTCCAAAGGTTCTGTTTGCCATTTGAATGTGCCATCATTTGATATGGCATAAATTCTGGGACCTTCAGAGTTATTGACATCTCTGGCTTCAAAATATATGTCCCCGTTGTTGCCTATCGCAAAATAGTTATTATTCGCAATAACTAAATTCTCGGTTTGCGGTATTTCATATACCCATAAAGTGTCACCTTTTTCCCCGGCTTTGTCTGTTTTAAATATATCCGGATCGCACGAAGTTGATGAGAATATTGCAGCCAAAATCACTACTGCAATAAAGAATTTACTAAAATATTTCATATTATGTGTTTTTTTTGAGTTTTCAAGCTAAATTTATAGTAAAGGGTTTATGAAAGCCATAGTAAATTTATAAGAATAAGTAAACATTTTATAAACGACTAATGTGATTTTATAAACGAAAAATTTTTATTGGTCATTTTATATAGATGGTTGGAATTTTTCAATTTAGATAAGCCATACATATCAAAAAAGAAACCTCATCATTTTTGATTTTTTTAATCGAATATAGATTCAGTTCTTTCACTTATACATTTGCTGTTGACTTTCAAATAGTTTTTGAGATAATTTTAAATAAATTTTTAAAAGTTATATCATGAAACTAAATCGAACAATTTTTATGATTACCTTGTTAACTGTAACAATCTTTTTTTCATGTGATAAGAAAGATGATGATTCCGATTCGTCTTACATAAAGGTAAAAATTACACATTACGGATACGATTTTTCCGAAGAAAAAGTTGATTCAACAGGTACTACCAATGATGGAGATATTGTCAATTGGTCACCGGTTAATCCTCAAAATAGAAATCATCTTTGGTACAGACCGGACTACACTATTGATGCCACTAATTCTCAAAAAGATATGGGTGATGTGTCATTAGAATCTATCACAAGTGTTCCCGCTTCGTTTGATGCCGACCCCAATCCTTTACAAATAGGCAATGCTTATGTTATCAAATGTAAAGACGGCTATGCCAAATTTAAAGTATTAGATTTGAGCGATAGTGATGATAACACTATATGGTGGGCAAAAATTGAATATGAGTTTTCGTCAACCGGACAATTTGATAAATAAAAGATTCAGTTGCGTATCGATTTAGTTATAACAATCTTTAATAGGGGTCTGCTGATTTTATTTCCAACTCATCCGGCTTACACAAGTAAAATTTCGATAGATTTTCTATTGATTTCAAATTTAAACCAATTTTTGATTGGAAATTTACTCTCTTAGTCTGCTACTGCGGCATCTTGAATTTATAAAACCCGCTCCCACCTAAACATTTGCAAAGATCAACAAATAAGCCAGGATAACACATTTATGAATAAATTCCGGTAAACTACCAAAAAACTTGAATTTTTAATCAATTCTTAATCATTTGTTTAGCATCCGCTTCAATATTTATTGAGAAATTGTAGCATATCAACAGCGCTTAAGTAATAGATTGACTCAAAAAATCCATAATAAATCAGGACGAAATTACATTATTTTTCAAAAACTTAATATAAAGAAAATATACCAAATTACCCATTAAATAAAGAATGGAAATACCAACAAATGTAAATTTTATAATAGCGGCACAAAAGGCGATTGAAGCCCAAATTTGTTCCAAATGACCTTTTAGAAGTTGTATTAATGCAATGTTTTCTATGCTGTCAAGTAATGCGGCTAAAAAAATAAGCACTACAAAAAATTTACCGGTTTGATAGATAAATTTTTTTGGTTTCCACAATTTTTCATTAAGTATATAGATTGCCAATCCGATAAAGCCGGAATATAAAAGTAAAAATAAAAAATCAATACCTAAACTCATTCCGGCGGCAGTTTTGGCAGTTGTATTCCATGAGTCAATGATGGCTTTAGATGTATTGACATCTTTTGCCAATTCAAACGATACAATACCGTTTGGACAAGAGTCATTTTTCAAAGCGTGATCAAAATTTTCAATGGCGAACATTACAATTAATAAGCCGCCAAACAGAAATATTAATAAATGAGAGGGTTTAAACTTAATCATGGCTATTTTTTAAGGAATTTAGCACTACCAATTTATAAAAAAAATCCGGACAGTTATGTCCGGATTTTTTTTAATTTGTTATAATCTCTCTAAATTATTTAACCAAGTTAATTTCCACACGTCTGTTTTTAGCACGTCCCGCTCTGGTTCTGTTAGAAGCAATCGGTTTGGTTTCACCATAACCTTTAGCGTTCAATTTAGATTTAACACCGTGTTCTTTCAAGTAGTTAACAACGGCTTCAGCTCTTCTTTGAGATAATTTCATGTTAGATTTAGCACTACCTACACTATCGGTATGACCTTCAACATCAAATTCTGCTGTCGGGTATTGAACCAAGATAGCAACTACTTTTTCTAATGTTTGGATAGTTTTGGGTTTGAAAGTTGCTTTACCTGAGTCGAAGTAAATAACTTTAGCATATTCATTTAGTTGTTTTTGAACTTCTTTAGTGACTTCAGGGCAACCTTGGTTAGCAACAGGACCGGCAACTTCCGGACATTTGTCATCTTTGTCTAATACACCGTCTTTGTCGGTATCAGGATAAGGACAACCTTGGTTAGCGACAGGACCGGCAACTTTAGGACAGTTGTCTTTAGCATCGGTAACGCCGTCACCATCAGCATCAGGGCAACCGTTTAAAGCGGCAACACCGGCAACATCAGGGCAAGCGTCTTTAGAGTCGATAACGCCATCGCCGTCAGAATCCGGACAGCCGTTAAATTCAACTTTACCGGCAACGTCAGGACAAGCATCTTTAGAGTCAATGATGCCGTCACCGTCAGAATCAGGGCAACCGTTAAATTCAGGTAAACCTTTTACGTTAGGACAAGCATCATCTTTGTCAAAGATACCATCACCGTCAGTATCAACTCCACCAAATTTTACGGCAATACCAACACCGTGTTGGAAGTAAGAGGCTATATTGGTATCAAAAACATGATGATAGGCACTTTCAACATATAAACCAACATTATCACTTATCCAATATTCCAAACCTAATCCACCGTTAAGGTCACCACCGTTTTCCTTTTCAATCCAGTTGTAACCACCACCAGCAAAAATATAAGGTTGTAAACTTTTGTTTTCTTTGCAGATGTTGTATTTAACATCTAAATTGGCATTTGCATAAGATAAATTGGTGTCAACATCTCCTTGTTTGGTAATTTTGTTCAATTTTAATGAACCAATCAAACTAAATTTATCTCCTAAATATCTACCTACTCTAACATCGGAAATAGCATAAGCGGCATTGTAATGATCAAAATTAAAGTAGTCTTTAAATAATTGATCACTTGCAAAACTAAAGTTGCTTTGCTCTCCGGTAGGGTAGAAATCTACCGCATTAAGACCTAATTTGACTAACCATGGATGGTTGCTGTCTTGTGCGTTTACAGTAACAGTTACTAAAACTATTACAGCTAATAATAATTGATTTAATCTTTTCATATCCTTTGTTGTTTATAATATTTAAAGCAAAAATAAAAAAAATAAATGAAACAATAACTAAATTTTAAATTATATTGAGTTTCCTACCGACTTTTTCAAAACTATTAATCGCTTTATTGATATGCTCAAGTGTGTGAGCTGCTGATAATTGTACGCGAATTCTAGCTTTCCCTTTAGGAACTACCGGATAAAAGAACCCAATAACATAAATACCTTCATCAAGTAATTGCGAAGCCATTTCTTGTGATAGTTTGGCATCATACAACATAACAGGTACAATCGGTGATTCGCTGTGACCAATATCAAAACCCAATCGGGACATACCTTGTTTAAAATATTCGGTATTGCGTTGTAATTTTTCCAGCAATTCGGTACTATCTGAAATCATAGCTAAAACTTTTAAAGCACCACCTACTATCTCCGGAGCTAGTGAATTAGAAAATAAATACGGACGGGAACGTTGTCGTAACATTTCAATAATTTCTTTTCGCCCTGTGGTATACCCCCCCATGGCTCCTCCAAGGGCTTTTCCTAAAGTGCCGGTGATAATATCAATTTGTCCCATAACATTTTTGAGTTCGACCGTACCACGTCCGGTTTTACCTAAAACACCAACAGCATGACTTTCGTCAACCATGGTTAACGCATCATATTTCTTAGCAAGTTCAACTATCTTGTCTA
>WFZY01000368.1 GCA_015489265.1 Flavobacteriaceae bacterium
CTGCTACAATCACACCATCGGCATCACTTTCCAAGTTGATATCCAAAAGTATCAAATCGGGATGGTTGGATGCTATGGTGCTCAAAGCATCGTCGTAATTGGTTGCGATTCCAACGACGTTATAACCGGCTTCGGTTAAAATCATTTCGATATCTGAAGCAATAATAAGATCGTCTTCAACTATTAAAATTCTTAAAGTTTGTGTCATTACGAATATATTTTGTAATTGGATACCACCAGCGTTACTTCCAATCCGTTATCATAGTGAAAATTTAAGTCAGCTTTTAATTTTTGACTCAAGATATGAATTAATTTCAAACCGTAAGATTTTATTTTCAAAGGGTCAAAAACCTGTTGAATACCCGGTCCGTTGTCACGTACTTTAATCAATAATTTATGACCGGATAATTTGTTGAAAACAAAACCGAATTTACCGGTTTCTTTATCTATCCCATGCTTAAAGGCATTACTAACCAATTCATTGACAATCAAGCCTAAAGGTATAGCTGTATCAATATCAATTAAATAACTTTCTACATTGATATCCATACTGACTTTACCGGGATCAATACCATAAGATGTGTATAAACTTTCTAATAAATTTTTAAAATAGCCGGCGGTTTCAATGCTGGTTAATGCTTCCTTTTGATACAGTTGTTGATGAATCAATGACATGGATTTGATACGGTTTTGACTGTCCTTTATAGCTTCTTTAGACGCGCTGTCTTTCATAAATTTTGATTGCATATTGAGCAAAGACGAAATAATTTGCAAATTATTTTTAACACGGTGGTGTGTTTCTTTCAGAAGTGTTTCGTTTATTGTCAGAGCATTTGAGATTTGTTCATTTTTTTCTTTTAAAACAGCATTGGATTTATGTCTTAAAAAATACAAACGATACAGTAAAATGATGATTAATAAAAGGGCTATTAATCCAAGGAATAACATGTTGATTTTGAATCTATTTGATTTTTCTTTAGCAAGGTTCAACAATTTTTGAGCTTGTTGTTCTTTATCATATCGGTATTGCATTTCCAGTTGGGTAATCTTTTTGATATTTAAGCCGTTAAAAATAGAATCTTTAGCGCTGTGATAAATTTTATAGTTAGCAAGTGCTTTTTTGTATCGACCGGCTGCCTCGTAAGCTTTTGCAAGTGCCAATCCGGCATTTTGAATGGTTTCCAATTCATTGTTTTTCAGAGCAATTTGCTTGGCACGTTCAGCATCATCAATAGCTTTTTGATATCGGTTTTGTTTATGGAATATATTTGACCGAATGACCAAACTTTCTGCCAAAGCATTGATACGAACCGACGTTTCAAAATGTGAAACCGCTTTATTAATATATGTCAGTGCAGATGTATATTGCCCCATCTTATACAATGCTAAAGCAATATTCCGGTTTGTATTAGCAATAGACCCTTTACCGGCATGAGCTTCTGTTTTGTAACGAATAGCTTGTTTTAAAATCTTTAATGCCTGTTGGTAATGATTGTATTTCAACAACAAATCGGCTTTGTTTGATAGTATTACACCAATATTGCGTTTATTTCCAAAAGCCATTGCCTTTTTCAGAGCCAAATCATAATAAGATACGGCTTGTTTATAATCGTTAATTTGATTGTAAAAATTAGCCAGCGTATTAAAAAGAATAATTTTTTTTGATTGTAAAATGATTTGTTGTTGTTTGTTTGCAGGATTATTTTTTACGGTATGCAATATCTTTTCAGATTGTAACAATATATCAATCGCTTCCGATATTTTACCTTTTTTTCTGTAAACTGCCCCCTGCGAAATAAAAATATCCGATTTTAATAATGGATGTCTTATAGCATCTGTCAATTGACCGGCTTTTTGCAAATAAATTTCTGCCAGATCCAAATCGCCATTATAGAAATAATAGTTGCCAAATGCATAGGAAATATTGGCTTTTAAAAAATTGTCAGACAATTCATTACCGATAGAATCAGCCGTTTTGATTAAATTTAAACTACTCTTGTTATATCGGTTTTTACCGGCAATACTGGTTAGTTTAATAATACGAATACTATCATTATCAGAAGTAGAAATAATATTTTGAATCAATTGTTTATCAGGTTTCAATGACATTTGTCCCCAAAGATTAAAACTGATAAACCAAATAAAAATAAAACGAATCTGCATAGGAATATTCTAAAAGACAAAATTAAAATTTTTGATGAACCTGCCAACCAAAATTTACAAAATGTCAACTTTATCAATATTGAGAATAATACCGCTTACACATTCAATAT
>WFZY01000369.1 GCA_015489265.1 Flavobacteriaceae bacterium
AATCCGAATTTTTCCATCACATCTGCTTTGTCACTAGGCAAGGGCATCGGGTGAAAATGAAAATAATAACTGATAGGATATGCCATTAAGATGCCTAAGATTACCCCGATTAAACTTAACAATATGGTTTCTATCCAAAAACTACCGATAATAACCCGTTTCTTGGTACCGATGGCGGTCATAATTCCGATTTCAAAAATGCGTTCTTCAGTCATCATCAATACGGTGCTGAAAATGCCGAAGCCGATAATGAGATACAAGATAAACACCATATATAATCCCCCTACGTTATCGGCCAAAATGGCTTGATGCAGTTCGGGTAGCATCTCTTTCCAAGTCATTAATTCATAACGATTTTTATCTATTTTGGAATATAATTCTGTTTTAAGCCGGTCAATATCTGTATAATCTTTAACCCCAATCAATAAATTGGTAATCAGCTGGGGTGCCGAAAGATAATCTCTTAAAGTATTGATGGGCATAAAAACCACCAGATTGTTTAAATCCCGATTTTTTAGGTCGGCAATGCCCGCCACCTTATATTTTCCGGCTGCCGACATACCGTGATAACCTTGCCCGATTAAATAAATGCTATCACCGGGTTGCACTGAAAAATAATACGCCAATCCCTTGCTTAAAATAACTTCCTTACTGCCCGTTTTGAAACTTTTTCCGGAAATTAAACGTTGTGAAATGGGTTTAATATGTTTTTCTTTATTAACATCAATTCCATTCAGCATCACACCTTTGGAATATTTGCTGTAGGATAATAGGGCATAGGTTTCCAAACGCGGCACTAAATAGGTGATTTTGGGGTTAGATTTAATAGTTGTCAACAAACTGTCATCGGGCAAAAATGTATTTTCCAGGGTGCGATCATCCCAGTAACCTTTGGCATGAAGTTGCATATAACCGGTGTAATTTCCGGCGACGTTTTTAATCACGCTGTCATACATGCCCAGTTGCATTGAGCGGATAAACAAAGCCAGGAATACGGCGATAAAAACCGAAACAATGGTAATGATGCTACGTTTTTTATTGCGAAAAATATTACGCCATGCCAGTTTTATGAAGAGTTTTAGGTTTGTCATTGCTTTTATTCATTTTAGACCTACTAGGTTTTCAAAACCTAGTAGGTCTTTATAATCTGTATTTTTTTTCATTTTTTAATCAAATTTTAATCTTATTACTGTCTCGTCGTTCATCCTAGTTCTGTCAGAATGACATTATAAATTACGACCGTACAACTAATAATTAATCATGCTATTAAATTTTAATCCGCGTCATATAATTGGGACTAAATAATTTATCGTTCACGGGAATGTTGAATTTCAGTTGATTGTAAATAATCACCGTTTTATGTCCGGGTTTGTCCACAGGAATAAATTCCAAGCGTGAAGGCAGTTTGTGTCCGCCGAAATTCTTAGGATCATAGCCCAGCATTCGATTGACCAAAAAACCGTCTTCGTCGTAGAATTCCACTTTCATTTGCATATAATCCTTTTGGTCGATCCACACCAAAATTTTACCCCAAACCACGGGCGCATCTTCTTTGGGTAGAAGCTCTATTTTCCAGGTTTTCAGTCCTTGCACCGTTTCTTCGCCTATGATTTTGTGGGTGTAATCGTTGACCATGGATGATTGTTTGACCAAATCGTCATTGGTTAGGTCAGTGCCCATCCACGATTGCAGCATCATCGAGGGCGGCATCTTGATTTTACGTTTGATTGCCGGCATATAATTCCACATGTCGTTTTTTCTTTTCAGGAAAACAATGCCTTTTTCTTTTGCAGGATAAGTAATGACCGACACGGCATAATCCGTGCCTTTGGACCAACTTTTCAGGCGCATTTCCCGTTGCCATTTCGGACGGATGATTTGGATGGTGATTTCGGCATAGGAAGTTTTGCCCCGAATATTGGCATCGGATTTACGGATGATTTCCGTGGCATTTTGCGACCAAAGGGTCAAGGTTATCAGAAAAAAAGTCAAATGGATGAGGGTTTTCATGGTATTCGGTTTTTTAGGAAATGAGTTCGTTGATAAATACTTTTTTGACGGCTTCTAAATCGTAATTGTCACCCATTACAAAATAATGCAGGGCGATGCCGTCTAATTGTGCTGTGATTAATCTTGCTTTGATAGAAGCATCCGGTATACCGGCAGCTTGTAATAATTGCTCTATTTGGCGGAAAGTTAAATCAAACATTTGAACAAAAACCCGGTGAATTTTGGGCATATCTGCTACCTGCATCGCCAGCGACATCGATAATTTCCAGAGGTCAGCTTGTTCTTTCATCACTTCAAAGAAACGTTCAATGCCGTAAGCCATCAATTCACGAGGCGAAAGTATTTTGTTTTTTTCGGCAATGCTGTTAAATATAGCATCTACTGCTTGTGGCATGACAAACTCTAAAACGGCAATCAATAATTCTTCTTTACTGTCAAAATAATTATACATTAAACCTTTTGATATACCCGCCGCTTTGGCAATTTCACTGATAGACGTGCGATGATAGCCGTGTTTGGCAAATAATTCTAAAGCTTGACGAATGATTTGCTCGCGACGTTTTTGTTTAATGATTTCATTGTCTTGTTTACTTCTTGGTGCCATAAAATATTTTTTGACTGAACGGTTGGTCAAAAATAAAGTGAATTTTTGAAATGGACAAATTTTTTTAACCTGAAAAATTTAAAATTTTATACGACTAAGTAATACCAGCTAATTTTTAGTATTTCTAAGTAGGGGGTTTCTGCTTTCCGCCCCTTTGTCCATTGCTGATTCATATAAGAACGCAGTGAATTATATGAATAATGCGGGTTAAGAAACATAAGATGCTATCTTGATTTAAGATTATAACTAGGAACATGTCAAGTATGTTATTATCGAACCAAGCACTCATTCTTTTTACCAAAAACTGCATTTGTCTTTTAAACTTTCAACCCAAGAGAGATAGTTCTATACGTTTCCGCCCTACATCAACACTTATGACTTTTACTTGCACTTGTTGATTGAGCTGCACAACATCGGCAGGATTGCTGACAAAACTTTCGGACATATTGGAAATATGCACTAAGCCGCTTTCTTTGATACCGATATTGACAAAACAACCGAAATTGGTAATATTATTGACTATTCCGGGGTAAACCGCCCCTTCTTTGACATCGTCAATAGTTTTCAAATCGGGACTAAACGAAAACACCCGTGCCTTTTGGCGAATATCCA
>WFZY01000370.1 GCA_015489265.1 Flavobacteriaceae bacterium
CATACACATTTTTGGCAATCACTTTGTCTTTTGTTTTTACTTATAAACGATAACTTTGTCTTTATAACTTGAAATTTAAATATCTTAAATTCCGGAAATCAAAAAAAACGTTTATAGAAATCCGAAAAAATAAATTTCAGTTTTTTCTAGTTCGATGATCAGGGTAAATTACTTCTAAATATTTTTACTTTACCAGAATTATTATTATAATCATATATTCCAAATGCCACTGTAGAGCCATCAGAACTTAAACTTACCGATACTTGATTATAATTTGTTGGTACGCATATATTTGTATCCAATTGCATCCATGATCCTGCTATATTTTTATAAATATGAAGACAAGAATTATGGATATTTTGATTATCAGCAACTGCCACAATGGAACCATCCGAACTTAAACTTACTTTACCGCCATCCAACATTCCATAACAACCTTCTCCGGTAATACCGGTATCTATTTTTACCCAATTTTCCGATATATATTCGTAAACCATAGTTTTTGATTCATAACTGGCTGCAAGTATTAAACCATCCGAACTTATACTTACATTAGATCCAAAATCTGTAAAGTTACCTTCTGGTTGAATATTATGCTGACTTAACTGTGTCCAGGTTCCATTAATATTCTGGTATACAAGAACATATCCGGAAAAAGCTAGTTCTTTACAACCTATAGCAACGATAGATCCATCGTAATTTAAACTTACGGAACTGCCCATATTTTCATATAGACTACTGTCTATATTAATATCTTGACCTATCTGAGTCCATGTTCCGTTATTATAATGATATATCAGAACATAATTACCGGAATTTCCATGTCCATAAGTTCCGGGAGCACCAATCGCAACTGTTGATCCATCTGCACTTAAACTAATACTCTTTCCAAAGAAGTCATTAAAAACCCTTCCATAAATATCTTGACCTAACTGCGTCCAAGTACCATTATTATTTTCATAAATACGAACATATCCTAACTGGTTAGAATATTCTGTAGGACATCCAATTGCTACAATGCTACCGTCAGAACTCAAACTAACGGAAAAACCTATTAGATTATCCGTTGAGTTATCAACAATATCTTGACCTATTTGTGTCCAAGTGCTATTATTATATCGATATATACTAACTTTTCCCGGTTGATGATCAAATCCGGGGGCACCAATAGCAACTATAGATCCATCTGAATTAATACTAACTGAATAGCCAAACCTCTCAAAATATGATCCGTTAATATCTTGTCCTATTTGTACCCAGTCTTGTGCTTGAATATTCAGGAATGAAAAAACAAAACTTATTACAAAAAATAATATTCTCTTCATAAAAATTAATTTAAAAAACTAATATTTCTTAATATTTAACAAAGATAATTCTTTTTTTCATTAGAAGAAAATATCAAATTATAATTACAAATCAGAAATAACTTTGATATTTAGTTTTAATAAAAAACCATATTTTTAGTATCTAACAATTAACCAAAGATTTGTTACCTTTGTTTTTCAAATATTAAACCGGTCACTTCGATAAAATCCAGATATGCATCAGGACCACTCAGTGACCTACTTAATTGAATAAAAGGTAAGTGATCTTATTAAGAATCTAAAATCAATAAATAATCTGATTTTAATAAAAGTCTGTACAAGCTAATGAACACTCGGCAAAATAAAAATCAAAAAAACATAATTATCTAAAAAACTTTCAACTTTTAACTCAAATGACCAATAAAGTACTCATTATCAATTTTGAAGAAATTTACCTGAAAGGTAAAAACCAAAACATATTTATCAAGCAATTAGTCAGAAATTTGAAACGCAAACTGACAAATTATAAAGATTATTTGGATTTTTCCAAAGCACATGGCGGGTCTTATTTTATAGAAATTATCAAAGATATTCCAGAAGAAACACTTCAAAAAATCATTTACAAAGTCAAAAATACCCCCGGCATTACCGGATTTTACGTGGCAGACACCACCGGCATCACAATGGACGAAATAGCTAAAAAATCAGTAGTGCATACCAAACAACACATGAACGAAAATGATAGTTTTGCCGTGATTGCCAAACGCATTAACAAAGCGGTATCTTTTAATTCCATGGATATTGCGCGACGTGTTGGTAGTGACATCAATGAAAAATTGGGAAAAAAAGTAGATTTAACCCATCCGGATTTTAAACTTTACATTAAAGTTCGCGGTAAATACACCTTAATTTATTCAAAAATTATTCCCGGTATCGGCGGCTTACCGGTCGGCACTTCCGGCAAAGCCATTGCTATGTTGTCCGGCGGTATCGATTCGCCGGTTGCAACTTTTATGGCGATGAATCGGGGGTTGCATATTACGGCGGCGCATTTTCATTCGGTACCAAAGACTTCACCACAATCTATCGATAAAGTCAAAATGCTGGTCAAAAAACTTACCGATTTTCAAGGACAAATCAAATTGTATCTGATTCCGGTTATAGAAATTCAAGAAGCCATCGCTAAACAAACCGATTCACGTTTACGCCTGATTTTATTGCGACGTATTATGCTTAAAATCGGTGAACATATAGCCGAAACCGAAAAAGCAAAAACCCTTGTAACCGGTGATTCTCTGGGGCAAGTTGCTTCGCAAACACTTGAAAATATGAAAGCAACCGAAGATGCAACGGATATGCTTGTTATGCGTCCGCTCGTAGCTCTGGATAAGAAATTTATCATAGAAACGGCAAAAAAAATAGGTACTTTTGATATTTCCATACTGCCGCACGATGATGCTTGCGGACTATTTACACCTAAATCGCCGGAAACCAAAGCCCAACTCAAGTACGTTAAAGAGCAATGTGCCAAATTAAATGTAGAAAATTTAATTAGTAATGCCCTTCAAAAAACAGAAACATTGATTATTTCCGATACCGATACAATTCCTGAGCTAATGTCATAAATTTAATTGATTTTAAATGAATTATAATGAATAAATCATTACCCAACAACAAGTTACTTATTAAGATAGCCGAAACTTACGGTACGCCGGTGTATGTATATAATCAAAGACTTATACAATCACAAATACAAAAATTACAAGATTTTTTTCATGATTTTCCATATGAGATACATTATGCCATGAAAGCTAATGAAAATCCGGAAATTTTAAAAATCATGCTGCAAAACGGTTTGGGTATTGATGCCGTTTCTACTAATGAAATCAAAAGGGCATTGGCAGTTGACTTTCCAAAAGAAAAAATTATTTACACCCCGAGTTGTCCAAGCGAAGAAGAATTAAAGTTAGCTTTTGATAAAAAGATTCACACGCATATCGGTGCTACGGAATATTTTGAGTTTATCTTAAACAATTATCCCGATACCAATATCGGCATTCGTATCAATCCCGGGAACAGCATCGGTGGCAATCAAAAAATTGCCACGGCACATAACGATTCAAAATTCGGCATTCCGGTTAATCAATTAGACATCATAAAAAAATATACCGACAAAGGTTTAAAAATTGATTCGCTACACTTGCATACCGGTTCCGATGTCAAAACTTGGCAAGACTTAGCCCGTTCGGTAGACATTATTTTTGATTTTGCCAAACATTTTGATAGGTTGAAATACATCGATTTGGGAAGCGGTTTTAAAGTTAAATACCATCATGATGATCAAGAAATTGATTTAAAAGCTTATGCAGGTTATATCAAACAAAAAATGGATGCGCTCCCCTACCCTGTCCGGATTAAATTTGAACCCGGGAAATATCTAGTCAGCGATGCGGGCGTATTACTGATAAAAGTCAATGTAGTCAAGCAAGGATTTAACAAAAAGTTTGTTGGGGTTAATTCCGGCTTTCATCACCTGATTAGACCCATGTATTATGATGCTTATCATGAAATCGTCAATATATCAAATATAGAACCCGCTACCGAAAAATATGATGTAGTCGGTGTGCTATGTGAGGAAGACACTTTTGCTCACAATCGCTTGTTAAGTCCGGTCAAAAAAGATGATATTTTGATGATTAAAAATGCCGGAGCTTACGGTTTTGCAATGAGTTCTATCTATAATTTGAGAGAGAAACCTAAGGAAGTTTTGATTACTGATAATG
>WFZY01000371.1 GCA_015489265.1 Flavobacteriaceae bacterium
CAACCAATTTATCACGTGGAATCAAGACACTGACATTTTTCAGATTGTTTTCAGCGGCTTCATCGATAAAAATATGCCGGTCGGGATTAAATTTTTCGGATAAATTTTCTTTTGACATCAAAGGGGATTTTAGCAAAATGCAAAAATACGGAATATTTTGTTGAGGAAATGCGGAATTTTTATCCGTTTCAATGATATTGAGTTCTTTGATTTCTATTTAATGCTTCATCTCTTATTTCTGCTGACAATTTGAGGAATTGAGGATTATAACTGCTTCATAGATTGTTGCGTCCTAGGATATTTATTTACTACTTCATACTATACTTCTACTTGTAATTTGAGGAATTGAGGAATTGAGAAGTAGGTCGCTGAGTGTCCCGTCCCGACAAGAGTCGGGATGGGATGTATCGAAGTGACCGGTTTTAATGAGGAAATGAAAAAATTGTCATTAAATCAAAATTCTAAAAAATATTTTTATAAATTTGTTAGCTTAAACCCTGCGCCATTATGAAGAAGCCGACCGATTATACCCCCGAAGAACAAGTGCAGATTCAAGCTGCTTTTGACGATTTGATGCATTCGACTTATCAAAAAATTGATAAGAAAGACCGGGCTATGGTCAAAAAAGCTTTTGAAGTGGCGCGTGAGGTACACGACGGTCAACGGCGCAAATCTGGTGAACCATACATTTTTCATCCGATTGCCGTCGCTAAAATTGTAGCGCATGATATTGGTTTGAGCGCTGTTTCCATTGCTTCCGCTTTGCTTCATGATACGGTAGAAGATACCGACTTGACGCACAATGATATTTATGAGATGTTCGGTGAAAAAATCAGCCGGATTGTGCGTGGTTTGACCAAAATCAAGCAACTGAAACCGGATATGGATTTGTCCTTGCAAGCCGAAAATTTCCGGAAGATGATTTTGACACTCAATGAAGATGTGCGGGTAATTCTGATCAAAATTGCCGATCGCTTGCACAACATGCAAACCATGGCAAGCATGCCCAAGCACAAACAAGAAAAAATTGCGTCTGAAACTTTATATATTTATGCCCCGCTTGCTCACAAATTGGGACTTTACAACATCAAGAGTCAACTTGAAGATTTGGGCTTGAAATATACCGAGCCGGAAATTTATAAAGAGATTGAAAGCAAAATAGAAGAATCCAAAGAAGAACAAGAACGCTACATCAAAACATTTTCCGGTATCATAGAAGATTCCTTGAAAAAGGAAGGATTGAATTTTGAAATTATCGGTCGGTTTAAATCCATTTTTTCCATCTATCGAAAAATGCGTACCAAAAAAGTCAGCTTTGAAGAAGTTTATGACAAATTTGCCATTCGCATTATCTACAAAGCCGATCGTTCCAATGAAAAGTTTTTGGCTTGGAAAATCTATTCTATTGTAACTGATCATTTTAAGCCCAATCCGAGCCGGTTGCGCGATTGGATTTCGCATCCCAAATCTACCGGATACGAAGCGCTGCATACAACCGTTATGGGACCCGAAAAAAAATGGGTTGAAGTGCAAATCCGTTCAGAACGCATGAACGAAATTGCCGAAAAAGGTTATGCCGCCCACTATAAATACAAGCATGGCACCAATGAAGAAATCGGGATAGAAGGTTGGCTCAACAAACTAAAAGATTTGCTCGAAAATCAAGATGATAGCGCCGTAGATTTTATTGAAGATTTTAAACTCAATCTATTTGCCAAAGAAATTTTTGTTTTAACGCCCGACGGTGATATTATTTCTTTACCTAAAAATGCCACGCCGCTTGATTTTGCTTATGCTATTCATACCGAAGTCGGGGCGCATTGTCGCGGGGCGGTGGTCAACGGCAAACTCGTACAGCTCAACTATCAGTTGCGTAGTGGTGATGTTGTCAAAATCATCACTTCGCCTACCCAAAAACCCAAGCGCAATTGGTTGGATTTTGTGGTTACCGGCAGGGCAAAATCCAAAATTAAAGCATATCTCAAACAAGAACAAAAAGAGATTATTGATGAAGGTAAGGAAATTTTGCAACGCAAACTTAAACAACTTAAAATCAAATTTAACGAAACGACTGTTAATAATTTGGTCAACTTTTTTAACTTGAAAACCAGTCAAGATTTATTTTACAATGTCGGTGCCGGCATCATTGATAATAAAATGTTGAAAAATTTTGCCAATGCCCGTTCCAATGTTTTGTTTGATTTTTTTAAAAAGAAATTGCGGCGCAAACCCACCGGATTTCAAGCCGCCAAAGACGATATCACTATTAATTATGATACCATTGTTTTTGGTCCTGACGAGCAACAACTGGATTATACTTTGGCAAACTGCTGCAACCCGATTCCCGGTGATGAGATTTTTGGTTTTACGACTATCAATGAAGGAATTAAAGTACATAAAAAAAGCTGTCCCAATGCATTGAGTTTGCATTCCAATTACGCTTACCGGATATTGTCTGCCCGTTGGATTGACTCGTCTAAACATGATTTTCTTGTTTATCTGAAAATATCCGGTTTTGACCGCCCGGGTATGGCAAAAGACATCACCCGTTTGATTACCGATGACGAACAACTCGACATGAAAAATGTTAATTTAAAAGCCCAAGGCGGGGTGTTTGAAGGTGAAATTTCTTTATACATTAAAAATACCGACCATTTAAAACAAGTCATTAAAGATTTAAAAAGTATTGAAGGCGTAGATAAGGTGACACGTATTGAAAAATTTTAAAATAAAAGCTTATCTTTATCGTTTATAAAGTAAATTCTATTTATGCGATTTATTTTTTTTCCCATATTCCTATTTTCCGTTTGGATGATGCCTGCGCAAATCGGTGGAAATGCGACATTTAAGTTTTTAAATTTGTCTATTTCCGCCAAACAAGCTGCGCTCGGTGGTAAAGTTTACACCGGTTTGAAAAACGATATTTTTCAGCCCGCATTTAATCCCGCCACCTTGGATTCAACTTTAAACAATCATTTAGGTGCTAATTATGCCGACTATTTAAGTGACATTAATTACGGTAATATCGGTTATGCCCGTCGGTTTAAAAAAATAGGTATGCTTTATGCCGCTGTATCCTATATCAACTACGGTCGGTTCGATTATGCCGATGTTAACGGCGAGCGAAACGGCACGTTCGGGGCTTCTGAAAGCGCTTTGATTTTGGGCTATGCTTACCGGATTCCAAATTCGCATTGGCGTATTGGTGCCAATACCAAATTTATCTTATCAGCCCTGCAAAACTATACATCTACCGGTTGGGCATTCGATTTCGGCTTGTTATATCAAAACGATGAAAAAGGTATTGCTACCGGCTTGACCGCACGCAATTTAGGTTGGCAATTAACTACTTATCAGGGCACCAAAGAATCCTTGCCATTTGAAGTGGATTTGACCTTTGCCAAAACTTTTTTGCATGCCCCTTTTAAGTGGTTTGTAACTTTTGAGAACCTTCAAAAGCCCCAAATTGCTTTTGTCAATACGGCACATAGCACGCAAGATCCGAATGGTAATGTTATCAATGAAAATATTTCTTTTACCGACCATATTTTTCGACATTTGATTGTGGGCTTGGAATTATTTCCCCGAAAAAGATTTAATTTAAGGGCGGGTTATAATTTTAGACGCGGTGCCGAATTGTCACAAAAAGACGAACGTTTTGGCAGCGGTTTAAATTTCGGTTTCGGACTACGACTTAGAAAGTTTGAAATTAATTATGCTTATAGCAATTACAATTACGCCGCCGGCACCAATTTTATCAGTATAACGGTTAATTTGAATGAATTTTAAAAAAATATATGAAGCGAGACATTATTATTGCCATTGACGGGCATTCTTCGACAGGAAAAAGTACCCTTGCCAAAGAACTGGCAAAAGCCCTGAACTACATTTATATAGATACGGGCGCTATGTATCGGGCAGTAACTTACTATGCTTTGCAAAATGATTTAATTTCTAATAAACATTTTGATAAAGAGCGTTTAATCAAAGATTTAGATCATATCCAAATCGATTTTAAATACAATCCCGATAATGGCATTGCCGAAGTCTATCTCAACGGACAAAATGTTGAAAAGGAAATCCGTCAAATGCGGGTTTCCAATTTTGTAAGTGAAATAGCTACTATACCCGAAGTGCGTGAAAAATTGGTAGCACAACAACGCAAAATAGGCCGGAGTAAAGGTGTTGTAATGGACGGCAGGGACATCGGTTCAGTTGTTTTTCCGGATGCCGAACTTAAAATATTTATGACGGCTTCCCCCGAAGTGCGAGCCAAAAGACGCTACCTTGAATTGTTAGATAAAGGCGAAGATGTTAAGTATAAAGATGTTTTGGAAAATGTCATTAAAAGAGATAAAATTGATTCTGAACGCAGTACTTCGCCCTTAATCAAAACTAAGGACGCTATCTTAATTGACAACAGCCGGTTTAGTCGTGAAGAACAATTTAATAAGGTCTTGGAACTGGCAAAGGAACGCATCCATAAAGCAAAATCATAATTTTCCCAGTTTTTATTGTTATAATTTCAAACAAAAAATTATCTTTGTATTATCATAACTTACAAAGATGCCCTCTAAAAAATTTAAAGAAGTTAAACTCTTTGCCAGCTCACAAAGCAGGGATTTAGCCAAAAAAATAGCAAATGCATTGGATATTTCCCTAGGTAAAGTCGAACTGCAACGTTTTAAAGACGGGGAATTTAAACCTTCATTTAAAGAATCTATTCGTGGCAAACGCGTGTTTATTGTCGGTTCAACCTTTGCACCATCCGACAATTTGATGGAAATCTTATTAATGATTGATGCAGCCAAACGCGCTTCGGCTGATTATATCGATGTGGTTATTCCATATTTTGGTTGGGCAAGGCAAGAACGAAAAGATGAACCGAGAGTTCCTATCGCCGCCAAATTGGTTGCCAATATGCTGGAAGCTGCCGGTGCATCAAGGGTTATCACCATGGATTTGCATGCCGACCCCATTCAAGGTTTTTTTGAAATTCCGGTTGATCACTTATATTCGAGTACTATTTTTGTGCCTTATATTCAAAAACTGAATTTAGATAAATTGGTCATTGCTTCACCGGACATGGGAGGGTCAAAACGGGCTTATGCCTATTCCAAATTTTTAAAAAGTGATGTGGTAATCTGTTACAAACAACGTAAACGTGCTAATGTTATTGGTAGCATGGAACTGATAGGTGATGTCAAAGGTAAAAATGTTGTTTTGGTTGATGATATCATTGATACCGGTGGCACGTTGGTCAAAGCAGCACAATTAATGAAAGAAAAAGGTGCTGAAAGTGTCCGTGCCGTTTGCACGCATGCCTTACTTTCGGATAATGCGCAAGAGCGCATTGCCAACTCTGAAATTCTTGAATTGGTAGTTACGGATTCTATTCCCAGAAAAATTTTGTCAAAGAAAATAAAAGTGCTATCTTGCGCCCCTCTATTTGCTGATGTTATGCATAATGTACATGTACATAGATCAATCAGTTCAAAATTCATTATGTAAAACCAAAAAGAGATTTTTTTAAATATTAAACATTAAAAACAAAAAGTAATGAAATCATTAACTATTAAAGGATCCAAAAGAGAAAGCGTGGGCAAAGCGGCAACCAAAGCCCTACGTAATGCTGGAAGGGTTCCGTGCGTTTTATACGGCGGTGGAGACCCAATGCACTTTTCAGCAGATGAACGAGCATTTAAAAATTTGGTTTACACTCCGGAAACGCATACCGTAGTGATTGACTTGGAAGACGGCTCAAAACATGAAGCTATCATGCAGGATATTCAATTCCATCCTGTTACCGACAAAATTTTACATGTTGACTTTTACAGATTATTCCCTGATAAAGAAGTTACCGTAACGGTTCCGGTTAAAACAACCGGTGTAGCACCCGGTATCATCAAAGGGGGGTCATTGAGTATGACCATGAAAAAACTCAAAATTAAAGCCATTCCGGCTAATTTGCCTGATGCGGTTGTTGTAGATATCAGTAAATTAGATATCGGTGATAAAGTTTATGTATCGGAACTGCGTAATGATAAATTCAAATTGATGCACCCTGATAATGTCGTGGTGGTTCAAGTGAAAATGTCAAGAGCTGCGATGAAAGCGGCACAAGAAGCTAAAGCAGCTGCTAAATAATATTTGATGTAATAATCTTTAAAAACCGTCCGGCATACCCAGACGGTTTTTTTGTTGAATTTAATTTGTTAAATATTCTTCGTTTTATATTAATCCACCCCGTTGTCGCTTGTTCAACGGTGGAATACGTGATGGATACGTCTTTCGGTTAAAATATTTAAAGATTTATTGCAAAGTCAAGAAATAAAATTAATATTTATCTTCTATTTTGGTGCAAATTAATCCCTCGGTAATTTGTTTACCTCCTACTGTTGTGCCGGAAAAAGTGACTCTTACAATATCACCGACTTCGGAAGCTTCTTTTGTTACTTCAAATTCCAACCCGTCACTTTCCAAACCGACGGCATTTAGTGGTATATTGCTTCCTACTTGGCTTTGCCAATCTGCAACATGATATGATATTTCATCCTGACTTGATGCCGAACAGTGGAAATAAAAACCGGGGGTGTCATCGGTCCAAATATCATATACTTTTCTGTTGACAGGATAGTGTGGTGCTGTCCATATCTCAGCATGGACGGCATTTTCGGAATGTGTAACCATATGTCCATCCACTTTATATGAAATAGCGTAATTGCATTTTTTTTCTTTGTCTGCTTTGTCTTTTTTGCAACTGAAAAATATCATCATTGATGCTATCAGTAAAATTATCGAAAGTTTGTTTTTGAGTTTTTTCATAAAAATTGTTTTTTGTTATTAATGTTTTTGACTGTATTCTTGCTAAAAAATGTTAAGTTTGCTTTTGGTAAGAGCAATGAAATGAATCGAACAAAAATATTCTAACTTTTAAAAAAATATGAATCTCATTAGACGAAACTGCTATTTCACTTGATGAATGAATGACTTGGTTAAATTAATGATAAATAATTTTTTTAAATATTTTAGTTATAAAAGTGCTTTTTTAAAGCGTTTGAATAGTTTTATAACTCTTTTAGTCGAACCAGATAAGGATATTTATTCAGTTTTAATTTCTTTATAAAAATACTAATTCCGATAGATATTTGTTTTTAAAATAATAGATATTTGTTTTTAAAATATCTTAATATTAAATGAGAATGTTTTGTAATAGCATTTTTTAGTAAATTGCTCAGTAGAATATTTGACGCTTTTGTGCGTTATTAATAGGAAAAACCCGATGCGATGTTAAAAAGATTTGTTTTTGTTATTTTGTTGATAATCAATGTTTTTAGTGTATTTGGACAGGCGTCTGACCAATATTTTAATCCCGATACGCAGTATGTTAAAGCGGTGAATTTGTATTCGGATAAGGCGTATAAAGCCGCCGAATATGCGTTTGAAAAACTGAAAAATCAGATTACCGACCGGCAAAAATTGGGTGATGTGTATTTTTATTTGGCGAGTATTGCGGTGCGCACGGGGGCGGATAATGCGGGCGATTTGTTGGCATATTTTACCAAGCATTTTCCAACGCATCCGAAGCGAACGGTGGTCTATTTTGATGCGGCGGACTACTATTTTTCTCATGGCGATTTGAAGCAAGCGCAATCGTATATTA
Organism: Flavobacteriaceae bacterium; assembly: GCA_015489265.1. GTDB lineage: Bacteria > Bacteroidota > Bacteroidia > Flavobacteriales > Flavobacteriaceae > WGBX01. The sequence goes on from WFZY01000371.1 coordinate 7,664, forward strand.
TGCAGGTGGATCCGGGAAGTTTGTCGCCCAATGAGTATGAAAAATATAACTTTTATCTGGGCTATACTTACTTGAAACAAAACGATTATAAAAAGGCATCGCGCTTGTTTGAAAAACTGCTCGACTCAAAGCAATATGGTAAGCAGGCGCGTTATTAC
>WFZY01000372.1 GCA_015489265.1 Flavobacteriaceae bacterium
ATGTTATATATCAATATGATAGTATTTGGAATTTGAAATCGATTCCCCCGCTGGTGCGCGATTGTATCGCGTTCCATACCCCCGCACGAATCCTTTCGTGTGGTAGTCTAATCTTAAAAAAATCGTGTAGTAAAAGCTTATAAAAACCAAAAGCCACTTGTTTTTGAGTGGCTTTTTTGCTTAAAGCGTAGTAATATTTTTTGGTAGGCAATCTTTAAAAAGTTTTTTGTAAAAAAAACGTACGTATTTAAGTACTTTTTTGTATATTTGCAATATGGATGTCATAAATTATACAGACTTAAGATCAAATTTAAAGCATTGGCTAGATAAAGTTCTAGATGATGTAAATGGGCTTATTATCAAAAGAAAGGGGAAAAAGAATTTAATATTAATTCCTTTGGACGAATACAATTCTTTAAAAGAAACCGCTTATTTACTAAAAGGAGCAAACAGAGACGTATTGTTAAAATCGATTGAAGAACTTGAAAAAGGTGGCGGAATTAAAAAAGATCTTATTGAATAATGAAATTGATATGGTCAACTTCATCGTGGGAAGATTATTTATATTGGCAAAAAGCAGATAAAAAAATCGTAAAACGAATAAACAAACTACTAAAAAGTTGTATGCGAACCCCTTATGAAGGAATTGGCAAGCCGGAAGCATTAAAAGGAGAACTACAAGGCTATTGGTCAAGACGCATTACATCTGAACATCGATTAGTTTATAGGTATATAAATGATGAAATACAAATTGCTTCGTGTCGATACCATTACGATAAATAATACCCGCCGCTACCGCACGAATCCTTTCGTGTGGTAGTCCAATATTATAAAAAAATCGTGTGATAAAAACTAAAAATAGCTAAAAAGTCACTCTAAATCAGTAGTTTTTCATACATTTCAATAAAATCTTTATATTTGTAAAAACATTACAACCTATGGAATTGCAAACGAGAAAAATTCAATTTATACAAGAGGTTTTGAGATTGAAAAACGAAAAAATATTGCAAAAACTCGAAAATCTTCTTCGTTTGGAAAAGGGAAAACAGATCAATGAAGAATTCTCTCAAATGACAATGGAAGAATATAATGAATTGATTGACAGTGCCGAAAATGATGCCGAAAATAACAGATTGTTTAATGCAGAAGAAATACTTAAAGATATCGACACGTGGCAATAAAAGTTTTTTGGACACAAACAGCTTTAAACAATCTTGAAGATATTTTTGAATATCATAAATTCAAAACTTCTGCTTTACTAGCCGGAAAACTTGTAAAAAGAATTGTGCAGACTACGATTTTACTTCAAAATTCCCCGGAATTGGGCAGAAAAGAAGAGTTATTACATCATAGAAAATATGAATACAGATTTATAGTTGAAGGGCATTATAAAATTATTTATTGGCTAGAAGATAATTATGTTAAGATTGCTGCTGTTTTTGATACAAGGCAAGATCCGGGTAAAATTAAGAATATCTAACCTCGCTGGTGCGCGATTGTATCGCGTTCCATACCCCCGCACGAGTCCTCTCGTGTGGTAGTTTAATCTTAAAAAAATCGTGTAGTAAAAGCTTATAAAAACCAAAAGCCACTTGTTTTTGAGTGGCTTTTTTGCTTAAAGCGTAGTAATATTTTTTTGGTAGGCAATCTTTAAAAAGTTTTTTGAAAACAAAGCTTTCAAAAAGTTAAAGAAGGATGTTTTTGTTTTTTTACAAATAATGTCCTTTAAGCGAATGGATTAAAACCCCACTGCTTTTAAAATAGCTTTAAACAGGCTTATTGTAGTGGAATCAATCATAAAAAGCCGTTTTAAATCTAATTCCGGATCGCTGCTGTCCGATAAAAATTGCCTGTTATCTTGATAAATTTTCATATCGATGTCCTCAAAAACTTTGCTTGGACGCCGTTTATTGGCGTCTGATAATGTGCTTCGTTTTGGCATGTAATCTAATCCTAAATGATTTATCTTGCAAGAATTCGCCAGAAAGCCTATTACGGCTTCTCTTAAAGAGCTTACACCTTCGAATACGCTATACAACATAACAACCAGATGTTTGTATGTTGTAAGTTGCTTTGTATATCTATCTGCTTTATGATTTGCTGCAATACGCTCAATTTTTGATTTGTTAACGAATTTTAATAGCTGAGAAAAAATCGGCTGTCCGATAAAATTTTTATCTTTGCTCATATCTTTGTGAATTATAATTTTGCTAAGTGCAAAGATAATAGCGAGGGGCGATTTCTTCAAACCTCGCTTTTTCTAAAAATTTACAGTTTTACCGGACAACAATGGAAAGAAATATAAAACTATGAAAACAGAAGCATTTTGGCAACTCTAATATATATTCCTCAGTTCCTCAAATTGTAAGCAGTAACACACTTTGAAGTAGTAAACAAACATCAAAGAACGTCGCATTCTATGAAGCAGAAATAAATCCTCAATTCCTCAATAAAAAATGAAAATATTACACACCGCCGATTGGCACTTGGGACATCGTTTACAAGATTTTTCGCAAACGGAAGAGCAACAACTGTTTTTGCAATGGTTGGAACGATACATCATCGAACACAAAATTGATGTCTTACTGATTGCCGGCGATGTTTTTGATACCGGAGCGCCATCGAATCAGAGCTTGCAAATGTATTACGATTTTTTGGTCAATCTTAAACAAACCGGTTGTCAATCGGTAATCATTACCGGTGGTAATCACGACAGTCCGGGTACATTAAATGCCCCGAAACAATTGCTCAATGCCTTATCGATAAAAGTTGTAGGAAAAGCAACAGACGATGTAGCAGACGAAGTATTTGAAATCACTGTAAATAACGAAAAACTAATCGTTGCCGCGGTGCCGTATCTGCGTGACCAAGATATCCGCAGAGCCGTAGCCGGCGAATCTTTTGACGAACTAACCGAACGCTATAAAACCGCACTGGTCAATCATTATAAAGATGTTGCCGGCTATTGTAACCAAATCAATACAACCAAAGCACCGGTTATTGCTATGGGACATTTGTTTGCCGTAGGCGGACAACTTTCTGACAGCGAACAAAATATCTATGTCGGCAATTTGGGACACATCGGTGCCGGTGATTTTCCCGATACCTTTGATTATATCGCACTTGGGCATTTACACCGCCCGCAAACAGTCGGCGGGAATGAGCGTATCCGGTATGCCGGCTCACCTTATATTTTGAGTTTCAGCGAAATACATTATCCGAAACAAATACTGGAAATTTCGATTGAAGACAATGCCATTCAAGCTATCAAAAATGTTGATATTCCACGATTTAGAGAAATGTATAGCTTAACCGGCACGAAACAAGATTGTATAGACCGGTTTCCCGATATCATTTCCAATCAATTTGGCTTAACACCTTGGGTCGAAATCATTTTAGACGAAAACAGCAGTGTCAATACCGACGATTTAAGAGCGCAAGCCGAGCAACAGGGTTTTGAAATTTTGAAAATCACTTTAAAAAACTTTGACCGCCGGTTAACCGGCATTGAAGAACAGCTGAAACAATCGCAATCTATCAAAGAACTCAACCCCAATGATGTTTTTAAACTCAAATGCGCAGAGCAAAATATCAACTTGGATGATCGTCCGGAATTATTAGATGCTTTTAGTGAAATATTACAACAGGCAAAAGGTCAATAGCTTATTATGAAAATTTTAAAAATAGAACTACAAAATATCAATTCCTTAAAGGCAGACCAACCTATTATCATCGATTTTGAAAGCGATGTTTTTAAAGATATCGGTTTGTTTGCCATAACGGGGGCTACCGGTTCGGGCAAAACCACCATTTTAGATGCCGTAACCATTGCTTTGTACCAAAATGTGCCGCGGTTTCAAAAATCAAAAGGCACTTTACTCGATATAGTCAGTTATGGCGCCAAAGAGGCGCATTGCCGTGTCACTTTTGAAAATAATCAGACTGTTTATGAAGCGTTTTGGGGTATCAAACTGGCAAACAAAACCGGAAAATTTTTGAAAAATCCGAAAGAAGAAGTCAGCTTAAAAAACTTAACCGACGGCAAAATCATCGCCAACCAAAAACGAAAAATGCTTGAAGCCGTTGAAGAAGTAACGCAACTCAATTACGAGCAATTTTTGCGTTCGGTTATGCTGGCACAAGGCGAATTTGCTGCTTTTTTGTCCGCCAAAGCTTCGGAAAAAGGCAAATTGTTAGAACAAATTACCGGCGAAGAAATCTACAAACGTATCGGCGAGCAGATTTTATCAAGACGAAATCTGGAAGCCCAAAAATTGGACGATTTTAAAAAATCACTCAACCATGAAGATATTTTGTCCGATGATGAAAAAAGACGCTTACAAAAAAGAGAAAAGGAGATCAAAAACAATCTCAAAACATTAGATCAACAACTTAATAAGGTCAAAAAGGTAGAAAAATGGTATAAGGATTACCGGCAACTTATTGACAAACAACAACAATTGTCAAAAGCCGAAGATAGTTTTCAAGTATTAGTTAACAAACATCGAAAAGAACTTGAATTATTGACTGTCAACGAAGCAGCCGAACCTTATAAAGCACTGATAGAGCAGATTTTAAGAAATGAAAAATACCGGAAAGAAAAAATAAAACAAATCACTGAACTGACGGACACTTTAAAAATCTTGATACCGCAAATCGAGCAGCTGACCACACACGATGCCGAACTGGCACAACAAATAACACAAGCTACCAAAAATTATAATAATTGGGAACCAAAATTTGATCAGCTTACCCGACTTGAAAACGATTTGAAAAACCGTCAAAACGATTATGAAAAAATCAAGAAAGTCATCAAAGAAAATGCTGATAAAATCGTTGATTTTCAATCTGATAAGCAAAAATTAAATACCGAGATAGCCAATCAAAAACAACAACTTTCCAAGCTGGAAGCAGCGCTAAAACAACAAGCACATCTGCCGCAAGTCAATGAGCATTTGACAGCTTGGACCAGCCGGTTGGCAGATTTTAAAAATCAGAATTTGCAACTGATACAAGCTCAACAAACTATCGACCATAGGCAGCAAGCAATAGACAATAGTCGGAAAATTATCCGTGAAAATGAAGCGCTGTTAAATAACCAAATGCTAAGCTTAAAAACATTAGAAGAAACCGCCAAGCAAATTGATGAGCAACTTAAAACTTTGAATATCACTCAATTACCGGCACAAAGAGAACGGTTGCAAACTTTGGTTAATAAATGGCAAAAATTGAGGGAATTGTCAGAGAATTATGTCAAAATCAATCTGAAAATATCGGAATTGAACGAGAAAATAGCCAAAAATACCCAACAAATTTCTCAAAAAGAGCGCCTGCTAAAAACAAGCTTAAAAGATATTGAAACCCAAACCCAAGCAGTGGCTGATGCCCAACGTATTTTCGATTTGCAAAAAAGCATCAAAAACTATGAAGCGGAACGCAAACATTTGATTGAAGGGCAGCCCTGTCCGCTGTGCGGCGCTACGGAACATCCATATGCCCGACACGCCACGGATAACGATATTACCCAAGCCGAAGCCGACTTGCAACAGCGCCAAAAAACTCTGGAAAAACTGACAATATCTAAAAACCGGCTCGATACGGAAATACAAGTCTTAAAAAATGAACTTAAAAATTTTAAGACGCAATTATTGGAATTGCAAACTGAAAAGCAAGCCGTTTTATCCAAAGCTCATGCGCTGCAACCTAAGGTTGATATGACACATCCGGAATCTGTAAAAATTCAGTTTGAACAAGCCGAATTGAAATTAAAAGCCGTTGATAATCAGCTTAATGAAGCGCATAAATTACAGAAAGAAAAGAATGACATCAATCAAAAAATGAATGCCCATACGGAGGAATTGCATCGTCTGGAAAAATTAATCGGTCAGCAACAAGAAAGTCAAAAAATATATCAAAAAGAAATCGCAGAAAAACAGAAGTTGATAGCCGACTTAAACCTAAAAAATCAACAGATTAAACAAAGTTTAAAGCCGGTATTCCAAAACTTCGGTTATGCTTTTCCAAAGCCGGAAACCATAGAAACTTTTATAGGGTCTGTAAAACAAAATATCAGTGAATATAATAGTAAAAAAGAAACTTTATTAAAATTGCAAACGGCTGTTTCTAAAAATAACATCACCAAAGAGCATCTCATCAAACAAATGGCGCAACTGGAAATTGCACAGCAAAATTTAACTAAGCAAAAAGAAGAAATTGCGCAACAAATAGACCGATTAAAATCGGAACGCGCGGCTATTTTGCCTTTTGATATCAGCATCCAACAACACCGTGAAGCACTTGCCGGTAAACGCGATACTTTGCTCGAAAAACAAAAGCTACTCAAAGAACAATTGGAAGCCAAAACGCAAGCCAAAAGAGAACAAGAAATTTTGCAGAAAAAACTTCGTCAGGAAGTAGAAGCCCTTCATCAGGAACTCGAAACACAACGGCAAACATTGGCTTTGCAGTTAAAGGACAGCCGGTTTGACAGCATGCAAGCGGTGCAACAAGCTTTACTTTCGCCGGAAACCAAACAACAATACCAAAAACTCAAAACCGGTATCGACAAACGGAAAATTGAATTGGCGACCATAAAAACCGAAACGCAAAACGCTCTAAATCAACATCTAACACTTAAAACCTTTGAAATAACCGAAGCGGACAATCAAGCCAAGCTTCAAGAATTGAGCGTGCAACAGGAAACTTTGTTGCGTGAAACCGGCGAAATTGCCGAAAAATACCGGAAAGATGCCGAAATTCGCGCACGTAACCAAGAGATTGTCAAGCAAATAGACGCACAACAAAAAGTTTATGACTTGTGGCAAGAGCTTTACAAAATCATCGGTGGGTCACAAGATGCGTTTAATGTTTATGTACAACGCCTGACACTCAAACAATTGTTGCACTTGGCAAACTGGCATTTATACCGGTTAAACAAACGCTATTCGCTCAAAATGCCCGATACTTACAAATCCAGAGAAGAGCTGAATTTTTATCTCGTCGACCACTATCAAACCGACCAAATGCGTTTGGTCGAAACATCCAGTGGCGGCGAAAAATTTATCATCAGTTTGGCATTGGCACTGGGCTTGTCGGATTTAGCCAGTAAAAACGTGCGCATCGATTCTTTATTTATAGATGAAGGTTTTGGCACTTTGGACAGTGATACTTTGGAAACCGTTATCTCAACGCTTGAAACTTTGCAATCACAAGGCAAAATGATTGGCATTATATCACATGTTGATACGTTGAAAGAACGCATCCCCCGGCAAATACGCGTCAACAAAAAAAGTAACGGCGTGAGTACCGTGGAAATTTTATAGTACCGGTATTATACCAAATTTTTTTGGGACTATTTTATTTTTAGAATTGGTATAATTTCTACTCTTATATTTTTCAATTATCTTTGCAAAAAGAAACCGGTACGATTATTTAATCGAAGCTTGCTATGATTGACAAAATTCTCATTTTTGGCGAAAAACTTTATCTCAAAATCAAAGATGTTTGGGAAACTGAGCGTATGCACCGGATCATCAGTAACTTTCTGGTATCGGTATTTTTATTGTCATTGGTTTTGTATTTTTTGATAAAAAATGAAATTTTACCGGCAAAAGGACTTTTAAAGGCATTTGCCAATCCTTTTTTTAGTATTGAAGTTTCTTTTACCATGTTGCTTTTGACCGAAATTATTTCCATGATTTTTGTCTTGCCCAAATCGGTTGCCAAATCGGTGACCAAGCAGTTTGAGTTATTATCATTAATCTTTTTGCGACATGGTTTTCAAGAGTTTTCCAATGTACATTCGCTTGACTGGCACGAAATGGTCAAACCCGTGGAACATATGTTTATTTACGGGGCATCGTCTTTATTCATTTATTTTATCATCGGAATAGTTTACAAAAAACAACGTCATATTATTATTTGTCATACCGAGAGAGCACAGCGCAATTTTGTGCGATTCAAACGCGGCATTTCATTATTATTATTGATTGCCTTTTTATGGATTGTTTTAAGTGACTTTAACAACCTGATTGTCAGCAGTATTTATGTTGCTTCCTTTCATACGTTTTTCAGTATTCTGATTTTCAGTGATATTTTGGTTTTGCTCATTACTATAAGATATGCTTTGGATTACAAGACAATGTACCGCTATTCGGCATTTATTTTGGCTACTATTTTTATCAGAATTGCTTTGACTTCTCAAGCATATTACGATGTCATCATCGGTAGTTTGGCAGCTTTGTATTTGCTGTTTTTGGTTATGACATACAATTATTTTGAAGGCAGTAAAAAGTATAAAAATCACGGGGCGGTGTCACATACACCTTTACCAAAAAAATATATTAAATAACAATTATACATCATGGAAGTAAAAGGAAAAATCAAATTGATTACCGAAACCAAAACTTATGGCAGTAACGGTTTCAGAAAAAGAGAAATGGTCGTAACGACCGATGAACAGTATCCGCAATTTATCAATATCGAATTTGTGCAAGACAAAACGGATTTGCTTGATAATTTTAAAGTAGGCGATGAAGTAGAAGTCAGTATTAATTTGCGAGGCCGTGAGTGGATTAGTCCGCAAGGCGAAACCAAGTATTTTAACTCGATTCAAGGTTGGCGTATTACCAAACTCAATACCGAAGCCCCACAAGACGTGCCGCCACCGGTTAATGACGGTTTTGAACCGGCTGATAATTTTAGCGAGGATGACGGAGCGGATGATTTACCGTTTTAATAAAACTAAATTTTAATAAAAAGGATGCCGAGATGCATCCTTTTTTATTTGGACAATTCCTAAATCTCGTTTTTAACCAATTTGTATAACTTATCGGCAAGCCGGATTTTTTTATCTATTTTTATAGAAACCACATCGCCTTTTTGTGCCTGCGTGCCGGGTTGATCATTGACATACATTTGGTCGACTGTGGTTTCAATCACGCCGGTCGTTGGTCCCGTAATCAAGACTTTATCGCCTTGTTTCAAGTCAAAAGCTTCGAGTTTAAATTCCGCAACTTTGGCTTTGGGATAATAATGCCAGCCCTTACCGAGGTAAATTTTCTTTTGTGTGGCATGTGAGCCGGGTGTAGTCCATTCGCCCAATTTTTTTCCGAGGTAATAGCCGCTCCAAAAACCACGATTATAAACCGTTGCCAGTTGTTCTACCCATTTTTCAATCCGTTCGGGGATAAAACTTCCGTCATACAGTGCATCTATTGCTTCGCGATAAGTTTTAACCGTCGTTGCCACATATTCTGGCGCTCGTCCGCGTCCTTCGATTTTCAGCACTTTAACACCGGCGTCTTTAACTTGGTCCAGAAAATCCAGCACCATTAAGTCTTTAGGGGACATGATGTATTCGTTGTCGATTTCCAATTCTATTCCCGACTCTTTATCAATCACGATATAGGGTTTGCGGCAATTTTGCTTACAGGCACCGCGATTGGCAGATGAATTATACGTATGCAGACTCATATGACATTTGCCGGAAACCGCCATACATAAGGCACCGTGTCCGAAAATTTCAATTTCAATCAGACGTCCGGAAGGTCCTTTGATTTGTTGTTTGGCAATCTGTTCGGTTATATGTTTAACTTGTCGCAAACTCAATTCCCTGCTGAGTACCATGGTATCGGCAAATGTGCTGTAAAATTTTAAAGTTTCGACGTTGGTTATATTAATTTGAGTGGAAATATGCACTTCCAATCCGGCTTCACGCGCCATAAACATCACGGCTTGGTCCGCCACAATCACGGCACTCACTCCGGCATCTTTGGCAGCTTGAATCAATTTTTTTGCCATCAATAAATCATGGTCGTAAACAATGGTATTTAAGGTCAAATAAGACCTGACGCCATTTTGCTCACAACGTTGGACGATTTCGGGTAAATCATCTAATTCAAAATTAATACTCGACATGGCTCGCATATTAAGCTGTTCTACGCCGAAATATATAGAATCAGCACCATTGTCAATAGCAGCTTGAAGTGCTTCCCAACTTCCGGCAGGCGCCATTAATTCTATTTTATCTGGTTGTTTTCGCATAAAATTTCTTTTCAAACTGCAAAATTAAGGATAAAACCCCAATATTTTTCGGCATGGTATTAATTTGATTGATAGTTATCGGATTTTTAATAATTTCCATTTATAAATTACCGGTTTGATTATTTTCTTTCTATTTTGTTACAGTATGAGCTCTCGTATGGTAATTGTTTTTTTGTAAATTTGTTTCTAATCAATTTATCATCATATGAAAGCTTTTATTCTCAACGGTCTTCTTTTGCTGTCTCTTCAAATTTTTGGACAAAATAATTTTAATTGCTTTACGGTTTTAGCCGGCAAATATGCTACAGATGACGAGTCAGTATTATTGGCACACAATGAAGACGATGGTGGTGTCCAAACTGTTAATTTGTATAAAGTCCCACGGATTGAAAGTAAAGATTCTATTGAGATCAAAATGAAAAATGGTGGTATTTTACACCTTTCACCTACGACCTTTGCTATGATTTGGATGGAAATGCCCGGAATGGAATTTTCAGATTCTTATCAGAATGAATATGGGGTTATTATAGTTTCCAACCAATGTCTTTCAAAAGAAGAGCAGCCGGATTTAACCGATGGCGGTATCGGCTATTGGTTGCGGAGAGCTATAGCTTTGCAAGCAAAAACCGCAAGAGAAGCTGTAAAAATAGGGGGAAAGCTGATTGAAAAATATGGTTATGCATCATCAGGACGCACTTATAGTATTGCTGATAAAAATGAAGCATGGATGCTGGCAGTGGTTAACGGTAAACATTGGGTGGCACAGCGCGTTCCCGATGATCAAGTGGCAATTATCCCCAACTATTATACGATTGGTAAAATCAATTTAAAAGACACATTAAATTTTTATGGTTCAAAAGATATTATTGATTATGCTCGTAAGCGACATTGGTATGAAGGTAATGACGAAGATTTTAATTTTAGACAAGCATACGCTACCGAACAAAGTTTACATCATCCGGTAAATATAGAACGACATTGGGATGCTATAAACAGACTGTCCGATACAAAATACGCCATAACCGGTAAGCTTCCCTTTTCTTTTTATGCCAAAGATTTAATCAAATTACCGGATTTATTCAATATTTTACGCTCTCATTTTGAAGGAACAGAACTGGATAAAAGCAAAGATTATACATTAGGGTCACCTCATCAAACGCATCGGGCAATTTGCGCCAATAGCACACAATACGGTTTGGTGGCACAGCTTAGAGATTATGCTCCTGACGCACTCAATCCTATTTGGATTTCTTTTGTACATCCTTGTTCGCACATGTTTGTGCCTTTGTATAATGGCATTGGATATTTTTCAGGTGATTTGAATAATTTTAACAATTACCAATCTGCGCTACAACATCATTTTGATAGATTTAAACGCAATAAAAAACATTTTTTCAATATTTTTATCAAAGATGCCAAAAAAGTAGATGAAAAATATGCCGCTCGTATCAAAAAACGTAGATTGAAAATTACCAAACGGGAAAAAGCTTTACTGGTTAATCAAAAAAAGACGGAACAAAAACTTTTTGATATTTACAAAATGAACCATAAAATATTAGGTGAAAAATTGAGTGAATATTTTGATTATTTAATACATTCTCAATTGAAATAAACCAAAATTCATTGTATCTTTGCTCGCTTGAAAAAATACAATTATGAATGAAAATATCGTAGAATGGACAGGTTACATCGCTATGGTAACCTTAATGATTTCTTTTTTAATGAAGGATATAAAGAAATTACGTATCATCAATACATTTGCTTGTTTGATGTTCGTTGTATATGGTTTTATGTTGCATTCTTATCCGGTTATTATCAGTAACGCATTTATTTCATTGGTTAATTTATATTACTTGTGGTATAAAAAAAGCTGATTTTTCTGCCTATACTTTATTACAATTTTTACATTGTACACCGGTTTTATATTTAATATCAATAAAAAACAGCCCAATTTCATCTAAATGTTTAGATGAAATTGGGCTATATTGTATTCTTAACCGAATAAAATTAAAAGATTTGAATATCAAGGTTTTTTGCTCAAAATCACCTTTTCATTTTCTTTATCGACAACCTTTCCAAAATAATCTTTAAGAGATTGATATTGCGTATTGGGGATAACCGGTTCTGAAATTTTGTTTTCAATCACCAGTTCAATACCATCGCCGGTTTGCTTGATTTGATAACTGTAAGTTGCTGTACCGTCCGGTGTGCTGAAAGTCGTATTTTCGGGTAATTTCTCTATTTTATAACCCGATGGTAATTTGAGTTTTATATCATAACTAAACATCATAGGAAACCCGAAATAAACCGGAAAATCACGCTTATCCGATTTGAAAACATTTTCTTTCTCATGCAAAAACAAAACCGGATTCAAAACAATTTTATTCCCGATTACATCGGCGGCATCTTCCATATTGAATTGAAACAAAATTTTATAAACTTTATCAAGCTTTTTCAAATTGCTTTGTCTGATATTTACAATATTTAAGTTATCATATTTTTTTTCGAACGTTTTTTTCAAATCTTCTTTGGTCTTGTTATCATATTTACGGCGATTTTGCAGTGCAAAATTACCGGTGTAGTTTTTGACATCGAAACCGTTAACAGCCAATTCGTCAGTTATGGTTGCTTGAATGTTATCGGCTGAAATACTGTAATATTTCGGGAATAAATCAACGAAAGATGAGCTACCGTCTTTTTTTACCAAGCGCCCTTTCCAATTCAATACTCTTTTGGGTAAAACGCCCGGAATGGCATATTTTTCAGTAGGGTCCATTAAGATTATTTGATTTCCGGACAGGGCGGCGGTAATAACATAGTTGAATCCTTCGAGAGTAGGAAACATCGGGATACCGTGCGAATTAGTACTGACCAAGACCGGATAAGCTTTGATGCCGGCAGCATTGAGCATGGCAATTAAAATAAAGTTTAGTTCGGCGACATTTCCGGTGCCGTTTTTATAAGCTCTTGCGACACCGTCATCGGCTAAAATACCATATTCATTGTTCCACTTGACTTTGTTTTTTACAAAATTGAAAATTTTGACTACCTTCATGTCGGGCGTGTCTGAAGAATCTATCAATTGCGCCAAATCTTTTTTAAAATATAAATGTTTTTTGAGTTCTCCGCCGAATTTTTCTTTAAAATAAATAGTTTTTGTAGCATCTTCCCAGGTAGTGGCAACAAATTTCGGTGGTTCTTGGGGAAATTTTATATATGATAATTCAAATTTTACCCTTCCGATATAATTGTTGATGCTATTCATAAACGGTTCTTTGGAAATAGGTGCTATATCTTTCAATTTCAGATTATAAACATTGAGTTTGACCTCATATTCATTATTTTGAAAATGGGTTTCCGTAGGTGTCCATCCAACACCTCCGGTTCTATGTTTACTGACAAAATTGATATTCATTACATCATCACTTTCTATTAAATTAACCGGAAAAAAATTGGTTGTACTGTATTTGAAATGAAAAAATTCCGGCACTCTGATTTCCGCTTCCAAATATTGTATGGGAATATCAATTTTATAAATAATATCGTCAATATTTTGCACATAAGGCGAACGTATTTTGTATTCCCAATCAACAATACTTCCGGGTTTTAAATTGGGCATGGTAAATTTCTTTTCAAACCAATATTTTGAAAGTTGTTGTCTGAAAATATCCTTTTTGTTGAGTTTGGTTTTAACAATCTTTCCATCAACCAAATTAAAGGTTACCGCCTTAACCGATACTCTTTCTTCTTTGTTTTTACCATAAAGCCGGATATATTTAGTACCGTAATCAAAGCCGTCTTTATTTTTTAGCAACCGGCGTTCGTGTATTTTGGTAATGATAAACCAACCTTGGGTCTTATCATATTCGTACCAAGTTTCTCTTTTTTTAAAAAGTATAACGGCATCATCATCTTTATACTTATCCGGATTTTTTAAAACGAAATCCTTTTTACTGATTTTACCGAATTTTTTGATTTGTGCAGGGCTCTTTACAAAAAACAAAAATAAAATACCTGCAATCCAAGTTTTTGTCATCATGATATTTTTTTTAAGATAATTTTTTCTGAATCTGATTTTCTGATTTTTTTTAAAAATTTTCTAAAATTGCCGTAACTTTCTTTGGGATAAGTGCCACTTTTGAGTAAAAAATGACGTTTATATATAATGGTATGAGCATCTTTTTTGATAATTTTTCGTTTATATTGACCAAATTTGGAATTTATCGTAAGATTTTCGGGTAGATAATCAAACACAAAGCCGTTGGGAAGTTGCCAAGTAATGTCATCAAGATGATTAAAACCCCCGGAAATGACAATAGGAAAGCGACGATTTTTATTTTTGGGCGGTAAACTACCGAAAACCGTAAAAATATCCGGTCTGAAATAAAACTCTTGAGCATCAAGATTGGCAATATAGCGGTTTATTTGCAATGTAATATTTTGATGAAAACATGCTTTGTTTTTGTCATCTTTCAATTCTATTTTGTTGATATTCAAGTTATTTATTCCGGAAAAATAGTTTTTAAAATAAAGCTTTTGTTTTTCCGGTTTAAGGTCTTTAATATAAAATACGTCATCATAGGCAGCACCACAATTGGTGATTTGAACTTGTGCCGTCAAATTCAATTCCGGTTTGATTTGAATAGTCGCTTCGGTAAGCACTTTGTTAATGGAATCCGGATATTTAGTGGTGCGTTTGATAAAACTGTTGTGTGGTTTGACTACAAACACTTTCCGGTCGTCGGTAAAGCCGGCTATATGCCCAAAAGGTACTTTTTGACTGGTGCATTCAAGCCAAAGCGTATCTTTTTCTGTAGGCAACATTAAAATGACATGATTGCCTTGCATAGCGACCCAGTCGCTGTCTATGTCGCGTTTATTACCACCGTAAACAATGGAATAATAAGATTTTACTCCGGCAATATCCATTAAACTCTTGGTATAGTTAACCAATGCCTTGCAGTCGCCATAAGCTTTTTGGTCCACTTCAAGTGCCGGCATGGGACGCCAACCGCCAATACCTATCTGTATACTGATATAGCGGGTTTTGTTTTGCATATACCGGTAAACTTTTTTGGCTTTTTCTACCGGATCTTTTATGCCGTTAGTCAATGCTATTATCTCATTACGCGTTTGTTCGGTTACGATATTTCTACCTTTTAATAAACGCTCAATCATCCAATCACCCATTTCTTCCCAATTGTTGGCACTACCTTTTACGCCGGCTAACGAAAAACGATTTAAAGCAATTTTTGCCATAGGGACTAAGGTTCTTAAGGGCGGCATATAATCTTCCGGAACAATTGGTTTTGCATGTGTCAATTTGTAAGATAAGCTCCCCTTATGTTCTTGTTTTTCAACATGATATGGTTTTAAGTTTTGTTCTTTAACATGTAGAATAATATCAGAAGGATAGGCAATTTTATAGAAACTGTTTTCAACACCTAATCTAAACCCTTTGATAGGGTTAAAGCGTGGCATAAAAGCTGTATTTTGTGTATCTTCGGTATAACTAATCACAATAGTGTAAGGGAATTTGTTGGGAATGTACCGGTAATACAATACCCTTGTATCATTATATAATGTATAGTTATCTTCAGCCGGATAATCTTTTATCTCGTCCCGGTGTATTGTTTTGATTTTTTTACCGAATGCGTCATATATGGCAATTTTGATTTTTTTAATTTTATCATAATCTGTATAATAGGTTATAAAATCGGCAAAGGGAATACCGTTACCGTTCAAAACAGTGATGATTTTTTGTCTTTTAACCAGCATTCTATTGTCAGAAACAACCTGAATATCAGTAGTTTCTTGACGAATGACCGCATTGGCATTGTTACTGAGATCTTTAGGAATTAAAAAGGCGGGATAGGGAATATCTTGTGCATTTAAACCGTTAATTAGAAAAATGCTAAAAGCTAAAACGAACAAAAATCTGTTGGCTGAAAACATTAAATATTTTTTATGATGTGTTGTGTGCTAATTTAAGTATTTTTTTGATAAGTTGTATCAAACTCATCAAAAAATACTCCAGCCCAATTTGGTAGTTAACAATTCCAAAGCTTTCATGCCTTTAACAGAATTCCCTTTCGGATTCAGTAGCGGACTCCAAACCGCTACGGCATATTTACCGGGATGAATAGCAGCAATACCACCACCGACCCCACTCTTGCCGGGCAGTCCGACACGGAATGTAAATTCGCCG
>WFZY01000373.1 GCA_015489265.1 Flavobacteriaceae bacterium
TGGACTATATTGAATGTGTAAGCGGTATAATATATGTAAATTTTGTAACACCATTAATTACAAAAACTTGTAAATTTGTAATAAAAAACATGAGCTTTTCTCAAAAAGATATTTCACAAATACAAGCACACGGACTTTCGACAAATGAGGTACAACGTCAAATTAATATACTGAAAAACGGTTTGCCATTTACTGAAGTTATAGAAGCGGCTACTATTGGTAATGGCATTGTTAAACTTGATGAAACTGTTCAACAAACCTTTTACGATATTTTTGAACAAAATAAAGCAACATACACTTTACAAAAATTTGTGCCGGCATCAGGGGCAGCTACGCGAATGTTTAAAAATTGGGTATTTTTTCATCAAAATTACCAATCCGGACAGCATTATTATGAGCGTTTTGTCCGGCAACATCAATTAACGGGCATGGAATCAGATCTGGATGATTTTCTTAATAATTTTCCCGGTTATGCTTTTTATCAAGATGTCATGGATGTTATCAAAGAAACCTTACCGGATTATTTTCAGCTGGATGAAAATGAACAAGTATGGCAACTGATTCATTTTACGCTTTCGGAAGAAGGACTGGGTTATGCTCAAAAACCCAAAGCTTTTATCAAATTCCACCGGTATACTAAGAATAACATTAAAACTGCTCTCGAAGAACATTTGACAGAAGCCGGGGCTTATACCGGAACTGATAAACAAGCTGCTAAAGTAGAATTTAGTATTTCGCCACAACATAAAATACTGTTTGACGAACTGACTCAAAAGGTCAATCCGGAACACGTAATAGACATCTCAAGTTCTTTTCAAAAACCGGAAACCGATACGGTGATGTTGGATATGACATCCGGAAAATTGGTAAGAGATGATGCCGGAAAATTGGTTTTCAGACCGGGCGGACATGGTAGCTTGATAGACAATATTCAAGATTTGGATGCTGACATTATTTTTATTAAAAACATTGATAATGTACAAAAAGGGGAGGCACAGGAAACTACCATTCAATATAAAAAAATACTTGCCGGATACTTGATGGATTTGCTTGAACAAAATAAAAAATATTTAAAACAACTACAAAATGAAAAGCCGGTAGGTGATGCCCTTCAAGAAATTGAAAATTTTGCCCGTCAAAAGATGAACATCCATTTTATAGAAGGATATGAAACGCTTAACAATAGTGGCAAAAGACGGTATTTGGCTTATAAACTTAATCGTCCGGTACGGATCGCCGGCATGGTAAAAAATACAGGCGAACCGGGTGGCGGTCCTTTTTGGGCAAAAGACCAAAACGGTATTAAATCCTTGCAAATAGTAGAAAAAGCCCAAATCAATCCGGATGATCCCAAACAGCAAGACATCTTAAAACAAGCCACACATTTTAATCCGGTTGATTTGGTCGTCAGTATCAAAGATTATGAAGGTAATAAATTTAATTTGAAAGAATTTGTCAACGAAGCCGCCGGTTTTGTAACCGAAAAATCTTACAACGGCAATCCGGTTAAAGTCTATGAACGCCCCGGACTGTGGAATGGCGCCATGGATGGTTGGAACACAGTGTTTATAGAAGTACCACTTGCCACTTTCAGTCCGGTAAAAACAGTTACCGATTTACTTAAACCGGAACATCAATAAACAGTACGCACTCATTATACTATAAATTTTTCCTAAAACTTTTTAGTTACATAATATAGTCGTATAAACTCTATTTTATAAAAAACTACATGTATAGTTATAAAACTACAAAAATAGTTGTATAACTAAAATAATAGTTCTATATTTGTGCCATAGAGAATTGAAAACTTAAAGTAAGAAGCGGAAAAGTACGATTGAGTTGAAAATTTTAATTCATCAATTAACCAAATAACCGATTAACCAAAAAATATGAAACAAAGACTAACACCTAAAGAAGAAGAATTGCTGCAAGTACTCTGGCGTTTGCAAAAGGCATTCGTTAAAGAAATTATAGCTGAACTACCCGAACCACGCCCACATTACAACACCGTATCAACTATTGTACGTAAAATGGTTGATAAAGGTTTTGTCGGCTATGAAAGTTTCGGTAATACACACCGGTATTATCCGTTGGTATCCAAAAAAACTTATACAGAGAATTTCATGCAAAAGGCACTGCGAAATTATTTTGACAATTCATATAAAAATATGGTATCGTTTTTTGCCAAAGAGCAAAAAATAAGTGCGGACGAATTGCGTGAAATTATTGAATTAATCGAAAACCAAAAATCTCAAAAATGAATTTCATATACATCTTAAAAGTAAGTACTATTACAGCTGCTTTATGGCTGATATACAAATTGTTACTTCGTAAAGATACTTTTTTCGGTATCAAACGCTTGTATTTTATTGCCGGAATGTTTATAGCTTTTTTGTTGCCTTTGTGGCACCTTAAAAAAATTATTCCGGTTGATACCACTTCCATATCTATACCTATTAATAATCTTATGTCCGGTAATTTACAAGAAATAAATCTACAACAGGGAATTGACTTGAATAATTTGCTCTATGTTATGCTGGTGGGAACGGTGTTTTTTATAGTTAAAATGCTGCTGGATATCACCGGTATATACAGATTGTTAACATCCGGTACGAAAGCACAAAAAAACGGCTATATTTTAGTAAAAGTTGATAAAGATATTACACCATTTTCATTTGGTAAGTATGTGGTCGTGAATCCGAAACAATTTTCAGCGAATGAATTACAAATGGTGTTAGCTCACGAACTGGTACATATCCGACAAAAGCACAGTATTGATGTCATATTATCCGGTATTTTTACGGCTTTGCAGTGGTATAATCCCTTTGCATGGTTCTGGCGAAATGATTTGATTGAAAATCTGGAATTTATAGCTGATAAACAAACTACAAAACAAATAAAATCAATTAAAAACTACCAATATTTATTATTAAAAACCGGATTGATAAATCCCTTACCTGCTCTAGTTAATAACTTTTATAAACCCAATTTAAAAAACAGAATTATGATGTTACAAAAAAAACAAACCCAAAGCATTCAATTAGTGAAATTCGGTATTTTATTGCCGTTAATAGTCCTGTTCCTTTACGGTTTTAATACCGAAAAAGTTTATGCACAAAATACAAAAACACTATATGTAATTGATAAAAACACTTCGTCAAAACAATTAAAAGATATTGAAAACAAGTTAAATAAAGAAGCTAAAAAATTTAGTATTCATTTTGATGACATCATGTATCTAGATGATGTTTTAGTAAATATTGATGTTTCGACGCATTATTTTACGACCGGTAAAGATGCAAAATTTCGAATTCAAAATAAAAAGGGAATTTTAAAAACCGTTTTTTATATTGACGCCGGAAAATTAGTTATCACTCAGACTAAAAATAAGATGTTTTCGATATATGATGACGGTGTAGCATTATCAACTTTTGATAACGATAGTAAAGCATCAACAACAAGCACTGTACAAGTCAAGCATTATGACAAAGACGGTAAAGAAACCAAGAAAAATACAAATACCGGCACTATAACTTACAAAGACAAAAACTACTTTTATGTTAAAACCGGTAATAATTATCATTTTTTTGATAGATTCGGATCTGAAACAAATTCAAAAACAGCTAAAACTTTACAAAATCAATTAACAAGTGGGCAGATATTTATAATTGATGCAAGTACCACAGATTTGAAAAAAAATCCACCACTTTATGTATTGAATGGAAAAATTATTACCAATGAGAAAGTGAAAAAACTTACACCAGATAACATACGCAAAATTAAAGTTATAAAAGGCGATGCTGCCATTAAAAAATATGGTGATAAAGGTAAACATGGTGTGGTTGAATTGTTTACAAAATAATTTATACCGTTTATAAAAATTTTCCTTGCGTTTATAAATTATTAATTGACTTTTGGTTTGATATGTTGTAAATTTAAACAAAAAAAGTCATGAAAAAAATAATAGTGTTGTTAATCTTATCATTCACGTTATTCTCTTGTGTTAAACGAGAAAATACGACTATTAATCTTGAACAACAAGAAGCGCGTTTAACCCAACACTCATGGAAAGGCGTGAGTGTATCGAGATTTTCAGGAAATCGTGAAATTTCAAGACATAGTTTACCGACTATGAACTTACAATTTTATGCTGATCAACATTTTGTTAAAAACATCGGGACACATATGGCAATTACTGGTCACTGGGAATTGTTAGAACAAAATGATTTGCTTGTACTGAGAATGAAATATTATGATGAAACTGCCGGATACAATAATATTGATGAGTTTACCATCAATATTTTAACTGACGACTATCTGGAATATACCAAACATATTTATCAACAGTCTGGAATAGAAACTTATGATAATTATTTCTTTGAGAAAAATTGAGTAATTTAGTTATACTTAAAAATACGAAGCTGTCAATATTTTTCCTTATTGACAGCTTTTTTGTATAGGCACAAAAAGCAATTCCAAATTCAAAAAAGTGTTAAAAAAAATACTTATATTTGTAAAATTAATAAACCAAATTAACAAACTATGAGAAAAACTATTTTATTTTATCTATTTATTGCTTTATTATTAGCAACAAACGGATTCTCACAAACTATTCATGAATATGAATACAATGTCAATAATGGTTGGCTGAGTAGTTCTTTCAACACTCCGGGCAATATTATTTATCCTGTAGGTTACAACCGTCAAAATATCAAAACACCGGTTGTATTTGTTCATGGAATTACCGGAAAAGTCAGTAATTCTTATAAAGCCAATATTGAACAAGCGATTAATTATCAACTTAATACAGCTTTTGTACAATTAAATCCTTTAGGAACCCCCGAACAAAACGGTAAATTACTCAAACGTATGATTGATCATATCACAGCACACTACGGTGTTGCTACGGTTAGTATTGTAGCGCACAGTAAAGGCGGTATGGATACCGAACGGGCACTCTATGGACGCAATCCTTATGACACTAGTATCCCTAGTTTCGGATACGAAAAGGTCGATGGTGTTTATACTTTCAGTTCGCCGGTTCGCGGGGCACGAGTTGCCGATGTGGGTGCTGCATTGTCATGGACAGGTATTGCATTTATTGCGATGTGGTATGCCAATGGTTACTATTTGACAAGCGGTAGTGTCAACTCGTTTCACAATTGGGCGCAATCATGGCGCATAAATTCATATACTACTTTTAGAAATGCTTATCATCCCAATGGTGCATCTTACAGTCGTATCAATATGACCGAAGATAATACAACCCGTTGGTGGGCACATCAATCTAATGATCCTTGCTATCAAAATGTCTGGTATTATTGTTATGTTGGCAATGCTTTCCATCATTCTGCCGGTGCCTACTATGATGCATACTGGCAATGGGCGGGATTTAATTCCGGATGGCGCAATTGGCATACTTCTAATGATGGTTTTATCTCAGAATACAGAGCCAAACGTTCCGTAATTACTGATAATAGCAACGCTTTAACCCCCGGCGCAGGTGATACTAATTATCGCGTAATGCATGATGCTAATCACACTTCTTTGTGGGAACGTGGCGAAAATCATTTTTCTAATGAAGTTGCTCCTTATTTACATTACGGCTTATACAATGTTTACGGACGACCGGCTGCTACAAATGATGTAACCGACATGTCTTTAAAACAAAAAACGGAAGCTAAAGAACTGACAGAATTGATTATGGGAAGTGATGGATATACTTATGTTGGTAAAAACGGGCAATCTGATTTGGTAATTGAGCAAGATAATCAGCCCGTTAATATAATTTTTTATACAGCGCAACCTGTTAAACAATTTAGCTTGCAAAATAGTAATGGTGACATTTTTACCTATTCAATTATCGATTCCAAACATGATGACTTAACCGGCTCGGAACAAGCTGTAGCGCATATTGAAAATCTGCCAAAAGGGGTATATACTTTAACTTTACCGGTTAATGAATTTATAGCTATGACTTCTTATGATGATAGTAATGTTGCTTTTGCTGTTAATATGCACTTTAAAGAATCTGATGGCTATAACGGACAAAATATTGAGGTAGCCATTGCCGGTGTTGATCAAAATTTAGATTTATCACAATTACAATTATCTGCCAAAATTTCCATGATTTCAAATAATGGTGATACACCGGTTAGTTTTGATAAAATTCAGGCACAAACTTACCGGTTTACACCTGTTACTGATAAACCGGGACATTTTGTGACGCGGTTTGATAATTTGACACCCGGTTCGGTTTACGCCATGCAACTAACCGCTCGTATCAATACCGGAAATCAATTATTAGCTAGAAATATTTTGAATACCTTTTATATACATCAAACCTTGCCGGTACAGAATATTAATGTTGTAGAAAGTACTAATGCTGTTCCTGAAATTACTTCGGGTATGGTTAGCATCTATCCCAATCCGGCTCATCATTTAGTCAACTTGTTTATTGAAAAAAATAAACAAGCGGAAGTGCATATCTACGATATTACCGGTAAAGAGATATATCAAGCCGATATGACAAATGCTTTAATGCAATTGGATGTATCACAATGGCAAAAGGGTATTTATATGGTTAAAATTAAATCTGGAAATAGTTTGATTACCAAGCAATTAATGGTAAAATAATGTATAATTAAATAAATTAAAAAGACGCCTTACCGGGCGTCTTTTTTTTGGCGGTCTATCACGTCAAGTTCCGTAGCAAAATATACCATTTTAGGGCTAAACTTGAGATGCAGTTCATTTAAAATCGGGTATAATTCCTGATCAATAAACTGTTTTAAATCGGCTTTATTGTCTGCAGCAAACTGAATAGAATAGGAATTACCTTGGGCTTCATCGACCATGATTTTACTGGTCAATGAAGATTTGAGTAACCCACTTTTGAGCATTTTAGGAATAAATTGCCGCTTGATATAATCGAGCCATTCTTTTTCTATGGTTTTATCAACGTTAAAAGTAATATTGTAGATATACATAATTACATGTTTATCAAATGATTGTCATATAAAAAATCCGCAATTTTACGATTATCCGACAACCGTGGTAGTTTGTTTTGTCCGCCCAGTTTTCCAATAGATTTCATATAGTCGTCAAAGCCGCCCTTTTTAACGGTTGTGATAACAGCTGTACGTAAAATTTTACCGGCGATTAAATCTTTGTAATATACATTTTGAGCTTGCATACTTTGGTCTATTATTCCGGCAAATTTTTCCATATTAGCAGGCATTTGGTCAAATTCTATCAACCATTCGTGATAAGGTAGTCCGCTTGCAGGATTGATTTGCGGCGCAACCGTAAATTCACTAATACTGGCACCGGTTTGTGCCATGGCTTGTTGTATAGCGGTTTCTACTTCTTTGGCTATAACATGCTCTCCAAAAGCCGAAATAAAATGCTTGATACGTCCGGTTACTTTCAGCCGGTAAGGTTTGGTAGAAGTAAACATCACCGTATCACCGATATTATATGCCCATAAACCGGCATTAGTACTGAGAATCAAAGCATAATTGATACCTGTTTGAACATCTTTGAGTGACAAACGGGTCGGATTTTCGTTAAAAATTTCATCGGCAGGTACAAATTCATAAAACATACCATGATTCGTTAAGAGTAATAAATCATCGCGGTCCGGTTTGTCTTGATAGGCAAAAAATCCTTCAGAAGCCGGATAGAGTTCAATACTGTCAATTTCTCTACCGATTAACTGTTTAAACTTTTGCCGGTAAGGTTCAAAATTTAGTCCGCCATATACAAATAAATTAAAATTTGGAAATATGTCGCCTACAGGTTTTCCGGTTTTTTGAATCAATTTTTCAAAATAGGTTTGTATCCATGACGGAATACCACTAATGAGTCGCATATCTTCTTGGACGGTTTCATCAACAATGGCATTCACTTTGGTTTCCCAATCTTTAATGGTATTGGCTTTCCAACTCGGCATACGGTTTTTCTGTAAATATTTAGGAACAAAATGCGCCACTATACCCGACAAACGTCCGGTTTTGATACCACCTACTTCGTCTAAAACGGGGTCACCTTGCAAAAAAATCATTTTTCCATCTACAAAATCTGCCTTTCCGGTTTCATAAATATAATGTAACAAAGCATGTTTGGCTGCCATCACATGATATGGCATAGATGCTTTGTTGATAGGAATATACTTAGTACCGGAAGTGGTGCCGGAAGTTTTGGCAAAATACATAGGGCGCCCTTTCCATAATACATTGTATTCACCGTTTATAATTCTGTCGATATAATGTTTGATATCTTCATAGCTCCTGATAGGAACCTTGTTTTTAAAATCGTCATAATTCATAATTTGATTAAAATGATGATCTTTACCAAAAGCCGTATGTTCGGCATTTGAAATCAAATATCGAAAGGTTTCTTGTTGTGCCTTATGCGGATTATTAATCCAAAGCTTATTTTTTTTGACGATATAGCCGGCATAAATTTTAGCCAGTTTTGATTTAATGCCCATGTTTTATGGTTTAAAATTGATAAAATCAACAGGATCAACAGGCGTATCTTTAATCCAAAGTTCAAAATGCAAATGCGGACCGGTAGTTTTTTCTCCCGTATTACCCGATAAAGCAATTACTTCTCCCTGTTGCACAATATCACCGGTATGACGTAGTAATTTTTGATTGTGTTTGTATATGGAAATGACATCATTAGGATGTTTAATAATAATAGTATTACCGGTATCAGGTGACCAATCGGCAAAAATAACACGACCTTTGGCAATACTTTTGACTGGTACCCCTTTTTTTAAGGCAATATCAACAGCATAATGATGTTTAGACGGATCAAATGCGTTGACCACAATGCCTTTAACAGGTGGCATGAAATTGTAAGTCAAAGTGTTTTTTTGACGATTTACTTTAAATTGCTCTCTTTCTGCTACTTCTTTTCGTAATAAGGAATCGACTTTATTAGGTGCCAATTTTAAGGTATCGGGATTAAACTTTTTTGCATTATAGGTCTTATTGAATTCTTCCATGGTTATTTCATTATTCAGAACTTTTTTCAGTTGATTTAAGAAATAAGTGTTCATCAACAATGCTTTTTGCAAAGAATCGGTTTTTAAGTGCAGCCGGATGGCTTCTTTTCTTAAGCCGGGGGCTGTATAGCCCGGAATATATGTTTTAATGGGTGTAAAAGCAATTAAAACCGTTGTCAAAATAATTAAAAAGAATGCAAATAAACCGGTTACAACAAAGACATTGAGCCGGTTGAGTTTAAAACTAAATTTTTCTTCATAAGTATCATCGTTAATAACCAGAATACGATAATGATAGGTCAGTTTTTTTAAAAAACCTTTTGATTTTTGATTCTTTGACTGCATGATCAAATATTTTTGTAAAAATACAAAATTTGTATTTGTAAAATCGATAACATGGGGGCTTATTAACGGTATAATTTTCGTACCGGTTAAAACGATCTAATTTAATTTATAAAATAGCTTTAATCTCCAATAAGTGTTTGACTTTCGGAATAATTTTAAAATCTACATCACTCGTGTCGCCCGGGTCAAAATGGATAGCATGCATGCCCACATTACGGGCGCCCAGTACATCGGATTGAAAATTATCGCCTATCATATAACTTTTGTGTGCTAAAGTACCGGCTTTTTTTAAAGCATACTTAAATACATCTGGATGCGGTTTAAGTTTACCGGTTTCTTCGGAAGTAATCATCAAATCGAAATAAAATTCTAAACCGGAAAGTCGCATTTTATCACTTTGCACTTCAGTAAATCCGTTGGTCAAAATATGTAAACGGTATTTATCTTTTAAATAATCTAATATTTCTATTGCACCATCCATCAAAACACTTTCTTTTTTGAGATAATCCAGATAATCATTTGCTAATTTTTCAATAAGCGATGGTGAAATATCAATCTTTAAAGCTGTAAATGTGTCTTTCAGACGTCCATATTTCACTTCCGTTTTGGTCTTTTGTTGTTTGGCATATACCTCCCAATAGTGCCGGTTTATCGGTTCGTAAACTTCTAAATAATCATCAATCGAGACAGGTATTCGGTGTGCCTTGAGCAATTTTTCAAATGCTAATTTCGAATTGGCTTCAAAATCCCAAAGTGTATGATCCAAATCGAAAAAAATATCAGTAATTTGTGATTTCAGCATCGGTAAAATGTTTAATGGTTGTGATATATAAGTCGTTCCATGCTCGCCATTCTTTTAAGTCTGATAAGATAAAATTATGAAAGACCGGATAAAAATGCCCTTTATGTTTTCGGATAATTTTCCCTTGTTCTAACATGATTTTCAACGCTTTATCCGGATTGAGCCGGTATTGATATTTGAGCATAATATCGGAAATACTAACCGGATGCAAAGTTAAATGCGTTTCGGTTTCATTTTCAATATCGTAAAATTTGAATGGGACGGATGTTCCTGCTCTAAATCCGATTTTGTGATTATAACCCATAGAGTAATCGGACTTAAGTTCTTCTTCATTGTATATTTGATAGGTTTTCGGTATTTTAATACGGTTAAAATGTGCCCGTACTTTTTCTACCGGTTTATGAATGATATTTTCCAATTTTTGAATTTCTTTTTCTATAATTTCTTCATCGTCAACAGCATAATATGAAGTTAACAAACCCGTATCAGTATAATCTGCCAAAAATTTTATTTGCGACTGATACTCATGCTTGTTCATAGAAATATTATGGTCAAATAAGCTGTATGTGGTTAAAAGATGAAAAAAAGTAACGGGATGCTTGTGTTTTTTCTTGAGTTTTAATATCCGGTCAAAAGTATCGTACGGATCTTTTTTTCCGGTTAAATAAACACGGTTTCGCAGCCAAAAACTTCTAAAACGAAAATGAAATAAGTCGTCAAAGCCACCCAATATAAATCTTAACAATGATTTCCCTTGATAAAGCCGCGCCATACTAACATTAATCAAGGGTTCAAAATAAAATGAACGCTCATTAAAGTGTAAATCCGGAAACCGCTCTTGTAAACGTTGTTTAAACTTCTCAATCCAGATTTCAACTATGGGTTTGTTAAACATATTGTGCTGAATCAATACGCTGTTTTTATAGCCGTATCGCTCATGTTTATCTAACTGATGCGGTAAATATTCTTCATAACGGGACAACAAAAAGAAACTTGCAGCAAATAAATCAAATGGGATGTCTGAATTTGGCACTTCAAAAAATACAGGAATATGGTCCCAAAATCCAAATTTGATTTCATGAGATTTAATACCTTGCTGAAATAAAAGCGGATGGGCTTGAATATGAAACTCACCCCCAAGTGCTTGCGGTGCATAAGAAAATTTCGGACCATTAAAAGCAATGAATTCTTCTATTTTGGTTGTAAATTTTATATCTTCAAGCATAAGATTGTTAAACAAATGCCTGAAAATATAATTAAGACGCGGTGTAATTTTATGTGTATAAACCAAAATCATCAAGCAAAGTTAATGTTTTTTGAGGAAGTGAGGATTTATTGTACTTCAAAAATTACTATGAGCTTTAATCATTATAACCACTTCAGACATTGTTCCTGCTTTCAATTTGAGGAAATGAGGAATTGAATTCGTAGGTCATTGAGTGTCCCGTCCCGACTCTTGTCGGGACGGGATGTACCGAAATGACCGGATGTTTTTGATGAAAAGCAAATTTTATTAATTATGATTTCCTATTATTTTGAACCAGATAAGACACATAAATAATACCAATTCAAAATAATCTGAAATGAAAAAATTCCTCAATTCCTCAAATTAGTAGCACATATTTAATTTGTAGTAGTGAGTTATAATCAGAAAACATAATCATTCTTTGAAGCAAAATAAATCCTCATTTCATCAATTTAAAGAGCAGAATATTCTATGAAATCAAACTTTTCAACTTTTAGCTTCAACTTACTTAACTTTAACACGAAACATTTCTCTGTTTTCAATATAACCGGTAAATATATCATCTATTTGCATTTTGCCAACACCTGCAGGGGTACCGGTAAAAATCAAATCGCCTTTTTTCAAGGTAAAAAACCGGGAAATATAACTGATTAGGTCATCTATTTGCCATAACATTTCTGCAGTATGTCCTTGTTGGACGGTATCGCCGTTTTTCTTTAAACTAAAATGAATGTCTTGCAAATCGGGAAAATCGGTTTTAGGTAAAAATTCACGACTTACCACAGCCGAGTTATCAAATGCCTTGGCTTTTTCCCAAGGCAGCCCTTTAGCTTTCAGACGGCTTTGCAAATCTCTTGCCGTAACATCAATACCCAAACCGATTTCATCATAATAGCGGTAGGCAAATTCGGGAGCTATATATTTACCGAGTTTGTTGATTTTGATAACCAATTCTACTTCATAGTGAAAATCTTGTGCAAAATCAGGCAAAACCAATGGATTTCTGTTTGGTAAAATCGCTGTATCCGGTTTGATAAATAA
>WFZY01000374.1 GCA_015489265.1 Flavobacteriaceae bacterium
GTATAACATATTACTATTTATTGTATATTTGTAGGTGTAACAAAGTTATAGGTATATCGTTATTAAAGTGTAAATCAAAATATACAATTATGGAAACATTGACTAAAATCTCATCAAACCCCACACCCGAAGAAACCTCACATGCTGCTATTATTCATATCAGTTCTTTTTCAACTTTGATAGGCATACCTTTTGGTAGCGTTGTAGGACCATTAATCACTTGGTTGATATGGCGTGATCAAAGCAAATTTGTTGATGCAAACGGAAAAGAAGCCGTCAATTTTAATTTGAGTATCTTGTTGTACCAATTTTTGGTAATTATTATCGGCTTAATTTTATTTTTATCACCTATCTTAGGTATGGCAGCAACAGATGATGCCAGTCCGCTGGGTATTATACTTTCTTTACCCGGATTATGGTTATTTTTAACCGGTATCGGCTTATTGTCTCTTGTTAGGATTGTTTTGGTTCTGGTGGCTACTATCAAAGCCGGCAATGGCGAATTGTATCATTATCCGTTAAGCATAAGATTTGTCAAATAAGATGAAACCGACATGATTAAAATAATTATTAAACATACAAGAGAAATCATTATTTTAATCATCAAAGCTTACATTTGACATTGATGTTAAAATTAAAAATAAACAGATGAAAATAGAAAACATCAAATCACAAATGCGCAAAGGTGTTTTGGAATATTGTATTCTAAACATTCTCAGTCAGCAAGAAGCGGCTTACACTTCCGATATCTTGCAAGAGTTGAAAGATGCCAAGATGATTGTAGTGGAAGGTACGGTATATCCCTTGTTGACACGCCTTAAAAATGCCGGTTATTTGACTTACCGTTGGGAAGAGTCGACTGCCGGACCGCCGCGAAAATATTATTATCTGACCGATAAAGGACACCAATTTTTAGGGCTGATGCACCAATCTTGGGAAGAATTGGTCAATGCCGTGAATCATATCAACCAAAACAAACTCAAAAAATCAAAAAAATGAACAAAACCATAGACATCAGTTTAGCCGGTATCTTGTTTCATCTAGAAGAGCAGGCCTATTACAAACTGAAAAAATATTTAAAATCGGTACGTCGTTCCATTCAACAATCAGAAGATGTTGATGAAGTGATGCCTGAAATAGAAGCGCGTATTGCCGAATTGCTTTTGCAAAAACAACAACATGCGCAGCAAGTTATCAATGAAAAACATATTGATGAAGTCATTGCGGTTTTAGGACAACCGGAAGATTTTGAAGAAGAGATTCAACCCGATGCGGTTCATGTATCAAAAGGCATCAAAAAATCGCTTTTTAGAGATATGGACCATTCTATGATTGCAGGTGTAGCTGCCGGATTGGCACATTATGTCGGCATGGATATAACCTTGATGCGCTTGATTTTTGTCGTTTTGTTATTCGTAACACATGGTGGTTTTATATTGTTGTATTTTTTATTGTGGCTCATTGTGCCTAAGGCACGAACGGCTTCCGATAAACTCAGGATGAAAGGCGAATCTGCTAATATAGATAATATCGTTGATCAGGTGGCAACGGATGATACTACAAAAAAAAAGACCAATTTAGGCGAAACCATTGAAACGACCGGTTCCGAAATTGGGAATATTTTGGTGAAAATTATCGGTTTTGTGCTCGTATTGGTAACCGGTATTTTAATTGTCGGCTTATTGATTTCCGCTTTGAGTTTTTCGCCTATGTCCGATATGAATTTGGTTGTCAAAGATCAGGTGTTGCAGCATTTGCATATTCCTGTTGGACTCATTAGTACTTTGGTGTTTTTTGTAGTGGCATTTCCGGTTACACTATTGTTTTTATTAGGATTTAAAATGTTATTCCCAAACACCAATCCATTCCAAAAAAATTGGATTATTATCAGTTTTACCTTATGGATTTTGGCTATTGTTTATATGTCAGTCAAGAGCATTTCCATTATGTCACATAAAAATGAAAGAGCGCGTATTGTGACCTTAGACCGCCAGTGGCAGTCCGGTAAAGATACACTTTATCTGGATGTTAAAGCCGTAAAAGGTATGGCTAATTATACGACCAGTAATAATATCAAATTTGATTTTTATCCGGCTAAAGACGCTTTGTTTCATCTCAAAATCAAAAAGATCGCCGAAGGGGTGACTTATAGAGATGCCAAAAAAAATGCTCTGGAAATAGAATTTGAAACACAACAAGACACTTTACAAAATAAATTGTTGTTCAGTTCTATGATACGCTATCCGACCGGCAATTTGATCAGTGCCCACAAAGTACGGGTGCGCATAGAAGTCCCCGAAAATAAATTTGTTAAGTTGTCAGAACCGGTTAGTAGCTTGAGTTATCTTTATGATTGTGATTTTCCGGCACTTTTGACCAATAAAAATGATGAAATCACTTGCTTGAAACAATATGAAGATATATCGGGTGATGCAACTTATATGAATATCAATGAAGGCGATGCGCGAGTCAAAATAAGTAATACCGGTATAGAAATTAAGGGCAAAGATGACGATGGCGCTGCTCAAATCAAAATTGACAATCACGGTATTAAAATTAAAGCCAAAGACCATGAAGATAACACCACTATAAACATTGACGATAAAGGCGTCAAAATTGAAAATAACCAATAAATATTTTTATCATGAATAGTAATCAAATAACCAAATTATGGTCGGGTGTGATGTTTATCATTCTCGGACTGATTTTATTGCTCGAACAATTTTTTCCGGAATTGGATTTTGCTGATTTTTGGCCGGTTTTATTAATTATTACAGGTGTAATTATGATTTACAGCGGTATAAACCCCGAAAAACTTATTAATTCTGATGAAGAGAAGAACAAAACAGTTGAAGGATAAAATGAATTTAAAATTGAAAATGAATAGATTAAATTTTTTATCACTTGGTCAACCACTCATTTTCTCACTTCCTCAATTCCTCAAATTGCAAGCAGAAATAAAATATGAAGCAGTAACGAACATCAAAAAACCATGTACATTACGAAGCAGCATAAATTTCTCATTTCCTTAATATTAACAAATAACCATATCATCAAAAACCAATAATATGAAAAATACAAGTAACATTATTACAGGATTTTTTCTCGTCATTCTAGGCGTATTACTTTTGCTACGCAATCTGAATCTTTTGGATTTCGATATCTTTGATATTTTCCGGTTGTGGCCTATTGCATTGATTTATGCCGGTGTTGAAATGTTGCCGGTTGAACCCAAAACCAAAGTATACCTGCAAGTAGCAGTGATTATTTTGTTTTTTGTTGCATTGATGAGTTTGCCGGCAATCAGAAATGCTAAGCATCATTATATTGATGACTATGAGAGTACTTATCATCATACCAATCTTGATGCCAATCAAGTTATTGAATTAGAAAATTTTGTTTAGAACAAAAGATAGTTTTTTGCACGCGCCATTTGTCCGATAATATTTTGGACAGGTGGCGTTATTGGTTTAGGCAAGTAGTAAGTTGGGCGAGCGTTTTTTCAAATCTAAACAAAAAAGAAACCCAAAATTGAGTTGCTTTTTAGTGGTGACTCCGACAGGATTCAAACCTGTAACCTTCCCGTTCCGAAACCGGAACGGGATGCGCTATTCATTTGCGCTACTAAATCAAATATTTTAGATTAACATCATCGTGATGTAGAGTAAATTATTTTTTGTGAATTTTCATCTCTAATAATAAAAAAGCAACCTGTTTAAATCAACAAGTTGCTTTTTAGTGGTGACTCCGACAGGATTCAAAC
>WFZY01000375.1 GCA_015489265.1 Flavobacteriaceae bacterium
CAAAATCCATTCGTGTTCTTTAGTGTATTTTAAATTATCGGGAAATGTCATTGTGTTTTTATTTTAAATAATTTCATGAACAAAAATACTAATAATTCAATACTAACAAAATAATTTTTAAAGTATTCTTAATTATTTTTTAACGGTATTAAACCTCAAGGAATTGATGCCGTATTTCTCATTACTTCTACTCTATTTCAGAACAAGTCACGCATATCTCATACCTCAACAAACTAATTACCAAACGTATATTTTATAGTCAAACCGCCTCTTATATTGGTAAATGGATACGACGTAGAAATCGCATATTCAGAATACGAATGATTATAAAATAAAATAGCCGAAAGCGCTTTAGTTAAAGCATAATCGGCGGTAAATTTCAAATTATACATGGTTTGTCCGGCAGTAATTTGGTTGTTATTGTCTGACAGACTTCGCAAAATGGTAATATTATTACGTACAGAAGCATTGATTTTTAAGATTAAATCACTATTAAATTCAATGCGTCTACCTGCCAATCTAATAGGTAAGGAAATATCTTTTAACCGGTAACCCAGTCCAACCGTATATTCCTTACCGGCAACTTCCGACAAGGTATAATTGTTGAGATTTAGTGACATAGTCCGATCTTGTTTTAACGAAAAATCCAGTTTCAACGAATTTTGCAATTCCATATTAACCTTAATCAACGGATTAAACGCTTCGGTCAAAGTAATGTTATCCATAACATAATTTGAATAAAAATTACCGGCTGCATCTCTCGCATTCGGATCTTGATAAGTTTGTAGATTATTACTAAATTGATTAATCGTATAATCCGATTGATAACTATGTTCCAAACTTAAATTTTTAAAGATTTTTTTAAGCCATTTAACTTTGTTTAAACCCGATAATTTTATACGCCAATTGGGTACAGGGAACTGCTTAAACGGCGACAAACTTAAATTTCCCGGGTCTGAATCGGCATAACCGGTGATAAAGGCATACATCAAAACTTCTGTTTGCAATGGACCGTAACCATCAGGATAGCCGGAAGCCGGAACAGGAACGCCGCGTTGTGCAGCCAAACGTCGTGCTATAGGTAGCCGGTTGCTCAACATCCGGTTAAATGCCGGACTGTTTTGCAGCGAAATTTGTTCAAAAGCCGTTTTGGCTAAGACAGCCGATACCGAGTAATTTCCCATGGTGGTTGGGACTAAAGGATGATATGTATTGCCCACGGCATTGAACTGTTCACTCAAATTTTCCATATAAGATTTTTGCCCTTTAAAAGTAATCGATAAGCTTTTAAACGGCTTAATCGTTCCTTGGTAAGACAATTCTTCCGAATAAGTTTCTACGTAAGGTTCATTAAAGTCAGGATATTGTGTCAACCAACCGCGTTTGGCAGCTTCATAGCGGATTTGGTCGTCATTCCAACCCAAGGCGAACGGGACGCTTGGTTGGGTTGTGCCAAAAAATCCAACACTCTTGAGATAACCGGGTAACATCAAACCGTTGTTTTGTCTGTAATTGACTTTCAAACTTTGAAAACCGGTCAATATTCCCAATAGTGAACCTAAAAATTTATTTTGTCCGGTTCCTGCCACTTCGGTTTCTTTCTTTTTCTTAGATTTTTGGGCGCCTTTTTGTTTTTCACCTTCTCCTTGTTTCTCACCTTCACCTTTTTTGAGCTTGGCTTTCTTTTTATTTTTTGACGGTCGCCCTTTACCCATTAAGCGTTTTTGCAGTTTGGTAATACCCAATTCGCGATACAGTTTTCGCAAACTTATATTGGCATTGACTTGATGCGAATTGGAATTTTGTACTTTATTACCCAAATCATAACCATTAACATTGGCTAAAGCTTCCGAACTTTTTTGCCATTGAAAGGTGCCGTTATACACGTAAGTAACATCCAAAAAACTTAAGAAAGGCAATTTTTTTAAAGGTAAATTATATGACACATTGACATTTTGCGTATGCGTCAAAGGTTCACCAATATCAAAATAATTAGACCAAATCGTATTGTTAAAATCCGTACTACCATCTGCCAATAAATAATTTTTAACTGCTCTGTTGTGTGTAATACCAAAAGATGTTTGTATGGATTTAGTCGGATTATAATTGACCGTATAACCCCAATCAAAGGTATAATCTCTATTTTGCAATGGTGGTATTGCCAGACCGTAATCTTCTATCTCTCTAAAATGCAAATTATTAAATCGCCTATTGATATTGCTGGTTACCGTAATATTTGACGGCATAATATTAAAATTAAAATCTTTGATAAATCGCAGGTGTTTAGACTTTAATTTTTTAGATTTTTTAAATGGTGCAAAAGATAATTCTTTAAAATTGTAAGCGTAATTCATGCCCAACCGGGTGGTTTCATCGGTATTAGAAGCAATCTCAAAATCAGAATGATAGACTTCATTATAGGCAAAATCAAAAGTAAAATTTTCTATATCGTAAAAATGTTTTTTATGTTTCTTTTGCTTCGATTTTCCCGATGACTTTGGCGGTTGCTTTTTACTATTCTCTGTACTGTAACCTTTTTTAACACCTGCCAAAGTTATCCCGCGATGTCGCGTATAAGCTTGTGCCACACGTCTGATAGAATCACGCTGTCCGGCATCGGCTATTTTCAATCGGTCTTGTACTGTAATGTCCCGCCAAATCGGGTCATATTTCGGCGTAATAAATTCTTCGGAAATAGTATAATTAACCGGTAAAGTAATATGCCATTTTTGGGGTAATAATTTGCCCATATTAATATTGGTATTGAAATTGTAGCGTTTGGTATCTTCCAAATTTCTTTCAAGTGGTCCCTGTTCCAACCCACCGAAACCTTCGGTTGAAATACCACCGGTAAAAGAAATGGTCGCAAAATCTGCCAAATTGGCATCAATAGTCGCATTAGAAGCCCAGCCGCCTTTATTTTTCATTTCGGACAGACGCAGTTCATTAAACCAATATTCGCCGCAAATGTGTTGTCCGGTAGGATTGCGTACACCAACCATAAGCACTTTGACATCGCCAAAATTAGGATTCCCTTTCATCCCGATAATCAATCGGTTCGGTTTATTGGCAGCGGACGGGTCTAAATCCGCTTCATCATAATATACCGGCAAACTCGTAGTATTAATCGTATGATCTTTAATCATTTTGAGCTTGATTTTGTTTAACAAGTCTAATTTTAAATCAATACGATTTTCGAGCGGCCAAATTTGCTCAGGATCGGAAGTGCCAAAAGGTGTAACTTTTAAGGGAACTTGCACTTCATAAAAATTATCGGTCAAATCGGAACCAAAACGAATAAATCCAATAGCTTCCCCATCTTGTAAATCCGTCTGTCCATCGACACTTTCGGCATGTATAAACATTTCCAGACGCTTGTATTGTCGCATATCGACACTATTATATTTATAGACGCCACGAGCATCTTTGGGTTCCAGATTGCAAACTTTTAAAGATAAAGATTGTTCATTTTGACGCACTTGCGAATTTTGTTGATAAATCTCTTC
>WFZY01000376.1 GCA_015489265.1 Flavobacteriaceae bacterium
ACCGCTGCGCAATCTCGGTATATGCCTCGTGCGTCAAACCACTTGGTCGTGCATATGGTATAAACAACAATTCAGCAACATCTTTAAAATGTTCTGTTAGTTCATCAGTAAGATAATCCAAATAGCTTCCACCGTAAACCGTTGAAGTACTAGCGATAATGAGCTTAAGTTTATTGGGTTTTTCTATATTACCGTTTAAATGGTACATTTAACAAATTTAATTTTGAAGATAGGAATGTACATGATTGCAATTAAAAACTACTTAATAGTTAAGCGTTTTACAATCTGACTATCATTATTTCTATTATAAATTTTGACCAGATACATACCGGCTTTTAAACCGGACACATCGATACTTGTCTGCTTTTTAATACTTTTTTCAAATAAAATGACACCGGTTAATGAAAGAAACCGGACAGCATCATATAATGCATTTTTGTTTTCAATAACTAATTTATCAGTAGCCGGATTTGGATATAATTTGATAGTATTATCAGATGCATAAATAGGTGCAAAAAGATTAGGATCAGTTACTTTAACCTGAAATTCAAAATCTACGAAATATTGATTATGACCGAATACTCTGAAAAAATACTGATGTCCGGGAATAAAATTTGTGCCATGATATGTTTCACTATAGTTGATACCATTGTTATCAACACAAGCCATACTATTTCCGCCACAAGCATCAAATACTTCAATAACCGGATTGAAATTGGTTTCTGAACTCACATGAATATCTGCTGTCGAAGAATTAGGTGTAAATGAAAACCAAACATCAGTAGCAATATTTCCCGAACAAGCCGGCATCGATTCGGTTGCACCGCCAAAATTTACTTGTGTATATGTGGCATTATCGTAGGGTTGAACCGGAAGGTTTATACTATTGGCACAATCATCATTTGGTTGTGAGCCGCTAATTACCGTTATCTCAAAATCGGCATTAGCCGAATAACCATTATGCAAATATACCCTGATGTAATAAGTATTACCAACTGTAAAATGATAATCATAATAACTTTCTGATACAGAAGTGCTGTTATGATCGACACAAGCAATACTGTTGCCACCGCAAGCATCAAAAACCTCAAAAGCCAAATCTAAACCGGAATGTGGCGGTAAATATATTTTCTGTGCTTCGGTTGTTGCCGTAAAATGATACCACAAATCAGTAGCAACATTTCCTGAACAAGCCGGCATCGATTCGGTAGCACCGCCAAAGTTTCCTGATATATAAACAGGATTATCTACACCATGAACAGGGATTTCTATACTTGAAGAACAATCATCATTTATTGGTTGCGGAATACTGATAACCGCTATTTCAAAAGGTGCATTGGTAAGTGATTGATTGTACAAAAATACTTTAATGTAATAGGTTTGTCCGATTGTAAAATGATAATCATAATAACTTTCTGATATAGAAGTGCTGTTATGATCAATGCAAGCAATACTATTACCTCCGCAAGCATCAAAAATCTCAAAAGCCAAATCCAAACCGTATTGTGGCGGTAAATATATTTTATTAGCTTTACTTGTTGCGGTAAATTTATACCAAACATCGGTTGACATATTGCCGCTGCAAGCCGGTGTGCTTTCAGTAGCATTGCCTAGATTACCCTGAGTATAATTGACATTGTTAAAATCCTGCAAAGGCAATAATATAGCATTTGCACAATCATCATTTGCCGGTTGCGCAAATGTGAAGTTTACTAAAATAAGACCAAAAATAGTAAAAAAGTTTCTCATATTTTTTTTAAATTATTATTGGTATTTGATTAAATGGTTATTAAAAATTTAATATCAGATTTATTTAAACATTAAGGAATTAAGAACCTTAAACTAGAAAAAAAAATATTATCCGTTCTTAATTTTTAATTATTCAAACTTCACATACCCTTGCTATGTCGGGGTTTCACGCCCTCGACAACACATA
Organism: Flavobacteriaceae bacterium; assembly: GCA_015489265.1. Classification (GTDB taxonomy): domain Bacteria; phylum Bacteroidota; class Bacteroidia; order Flavobacteriales; family Flavobacteriaceae; genus WGBX01. The sequence continues at coordinate 1,937 of WFZY01000376.1, forward strand.
TAAATCTCCTAAAAGCAAATTATTAGTAACTAGAAACTAACTCTTTAGCTTTTGCAATCGCTTTATCCAATCCTGCCGGATTTTTACCACCTGCCGTGGCAAAAAACGGCTGTCCACCACCGCCGCCTTGAATTTCTTTGGCAATTTCACGCACTATTTTTCCGGCGTTCAAATCTTTTTTAGCTACCAAATCTTTTGAAACATACACGCTGATAATGGCTTTACCGTTTTGTGCAGCGCCAATGACTGCTACGATAT
>WFZY01000377.1 GCA_015489265.1 Flavobacteriaceae bacterium
AAACAAGTTTTTGGCGGTTTAAGAGCCAGACACTTGGGACCGACTTTAACCAGCGGTAGAGTTACGGATATTGCCGTGCATCCTACCGATAACAATACCATTTATGTAGGCACTGCCGGTGGCGGTGTATGGAAATCGCAAAACGGCGGTTTTGATTTTGTACCCGTTTTTGACAAGCACAATTCGTCCATCGGTAATATTGCCATAGACCCGAAAAATCCCGACCAAGTGGTTTGGGTAGGCACCGGTGAAACCTGGACCCGCAACAGCACCATGCCGGGTGATGGTTTGTATAAATCAACCGATGGCGGTATCAATTGGAAAAAAATAGGCTTTGACGATGCCGAACGGATTAGTAGTATTATCATTCACCCTGAACATCCCGATACGGTTTATGTAGCGGTTCTCGGGCATCTTTGGGGCGATTATGACAAACGCGGCATTTTTAAAACGACTGACGGCGGTAAAACATGGCAGAAAATTCTCAGTGGCAAAGCCGATACCGGAGTGTCCGACTTGGTGATGGACCCGCATAATCCGGATATTATGTATGCTGCATTATGGCAATTCCGGCGCACACCTTGGTCTTTTAATTCCGGTGGTTATGAATCAAAATTACTCAAAACCACCGATGGCGGTAAAACTTGGCAAAAAATTCACAACGGATTTCCAAAAGGCAAACTCGGACGGATAGCCATAGCTGTTGCCCCTACCGATTCTAATCGTTTATACAGTGTGATTGAATCGGAACATGCCGACAAAAGCGGTTTATATGTGTCCGATGATGCCGGCGCCCATTGGAAGCTAACCAACAAAGATTTTAATATCACCGTCCGCCCGTTTTATTTTGCCAGAATTGCAGTTGACCCAAAAGACAAAAATATCTTGATAAAAGCAGGTTTTTTACCTAAAATCAGTAGAGACGGTGGTAAAACCTTTAAGCAACTAGGCGATATGCACCCCGATATTCACGATGTGGTTTTTGATAAAGACAATACCGACCGCGTTTATTTTGCTACGGATGGCGGCTTTTATATTTCAATGGATAAAGGCAATACTTGTGTCCAATGTCGCAATTTGAATGTCGGACAATATTATTACGTGAGTGTTGACAATGCAGAGCCCTACAATATTTACGGCGGTTTACAAGACAACGGCTCATGGTATGTGCCCAATACGGCACCCGGTGGTGTTGCCGAAAAAAATTGGAATTTTGTAGGCGGTGGCGACGGTTTTAGAGTCTTTAAACATCCGACCAAAAATATTATTTATTCCGAAAGTCAAGCGGGTGAATGGATAGGACGTATTGATAAGGACAAAAAAACGATAACCGATATTACCCCTTTGGCCGAAAAAGAAGGTGATAAATTGCGTTTTAATTGGAATACGGCGCTGGTTACCAGTCCTAATAATCCGGATAGATTATATGTCGGCAGTCAATATTTGCACAAATCCGATGATACCGGTAACAACTGGCAAATCATTTCACCGGACTTAACAACCAATGACAAAAGTAAGCAACAACAGGATAAATCCGGTGGGTTGACTATCGACAATTCAGGAGCCGAAAACAACAACTGTATTTTTACCATTGCCGAGTCACCTTTGGATGAGAATATCATTTGGGTAGGTACTGACGACGGCAATGTACAACTGACCAAAGACGGTGGTAAATATTGGCAAAACCTGACCGCTAACATTCCCGGATTGCCGCCTGCTTCGTGGGTATATCATATCGAACCGGATAATTTTGACACGTCAGCTGCTTTTGCCGTATTTGACCGGCATACTTTGGACGACACCAAACCCTACGTTTACAGAACAACTGATTTCGGACAAACCTGGCATTCCATAGCAACCGATGAAATCAAAGGCTTCGCTATGAGTATTCAGCAGGATTTCGTAAAAAAAGATTTGCTGTTCTTAGGGACGCAAGACGGTTTGTATATCACGCTGAACGGTGGTAAACATTGGATGAAATTTGAAAACAATATGCCAACGGTTCCCGTGATGCACGTTACGGAACAAAAACACACTTCCGATTTGGTATTAGCTACGCACGGGCGCGGGGCTATTGTGATTGACGACATTAGTCCTTTACGACAAATAACCGATGATATGGTCAAAAAAAATGTTTACATATTCAATACCAAACCTTTTATGATGTTTGAACGGGATGGTTTTGGCGGCGGATACGGTGATAACGGTTATACGGCACCCGGAAAACCCAATGGCGCCAAGATTTTATATTATCTGAAAAAACGCCATACATTTGGTAAAATGAAAATGACTATTTTAGATGATAAAGGCAATGAAGTGGTAGAATTGCCAACCGGCAAGCAAAAAGGTATCAATGTCGTGCGTTGGTATTTTACCGGAAAACCACCCAAAACAGCTGCCGGAAAAACCATTAGTTTCAGTAGTTTTATGGCGCCTAGAGTGCCTGCCGGAACCTATACGGTGCGTTTACAAAAAGGTAAAAAAATCTATGAATCAAAGATTGAAACCCTATATGATACATTACCTAAAATTCCTTTGAAAAACCGAAAAATACAAGAGAAAACCGTACGCGAAGTCTATCATATGATTGAAGATTTGGCTTATTTGGTTTACCAAATCAATGAGATGGAAAAATATGTCAAACAAGCCGGAAAAACAGATAAAAAATTGAAAAAATCAGGGGCTAAATTATATCAAAAACTGGAAAGTTTGAGAAAAACTTTGGTGCAAACCACCGGTGATAATTATACGCAAACCCCAAAACCGGAACTGCGCGAAAAATTAGCCAAACTTTACAGTAAAATCATTGACCATTATGATTTACCGTCTAATTCGCAAATGAAAAATCTGAAAATATTAAAAACGGACTTACAAAAAGCGCATCAATCCTTTGAAAAAATTCGTCAAAAATATTTTAAAACTTTTGTCAAAAAAGCTCGGAAACGCGGTGTAAAAGATTTTAAAATCAAAACTTTTGATGCATTTGTTAAAAAATAATTTGTTTGTCATTGCCACATGTATTTTGACGTGTGGCAATGATTATAGTTTTATTGATAATAGGTTTTACCTAATATCAATCATTTAATTTTAAGACTGCCATAAATGCCGATTGCGGAATTTGGACATTCCCGACTTGCCGCATGCGTTTTTTTCCTTTCTTTTGTTTTTCGAGTAGTTTTCGTTTACGTGAGATATCACCACCGTAACATTTGGCGGTTACATCTTTACGCAGGGCTTTGATGGTTTCACGGGCAATGATTTTGGCACCGATAGCCGCTTGCACCGGAATGTCAAATTGCTGTCGGGGAATCAAGCCGCGTAATTTATGCACCATTTTCTTACCGATATCGTAAGCATTATCGGCATGAACTAAAGCCGAAAGCGCATCGACCGGCTGTCCGTTAAGCAGAATATCTACTTTAACCAATTTGGATTTGCGCATCCCGATAGGATGGTAATCAAATGAAGCATAACCTTTGGAAACGGTTTTTAAACGGTCATAAAAGTCAAAAACAATTTCTGCCAAAGGCATGTCAAAACTCAACTCGACGCGCTCGGGTGTTAAATAGACTTGATTGGTAATTTGTCCGCGTTTTTCAAGTGCCAAAGTCATGATAGGACCGATAAAATCGGATTTGGTAATGATACTGGCTTTGATGTATGGCTCTTCGACTCTGTCCAATTTAGAAGGGTCAGGCAATTCCGAAGGGTTGTTAACAATGACCGGTTTGTCCGGATGTTTTTTGGTATATGCATGATACGATACGTTGGGAACGGTGGTAATGACATTCATATCAAATTCGCGTTCCAAGCGTTCTTGAATGATTTCCATATGTAACATCCCGAGAAATCCGGCTCTGAATCCAAAGCCCAAAGCGGCAGACGATTCGGGTTCAAAGGTCAAGCTGGCATCATTGAGTTGCAGTTTTTCCATAGCGCTGCGCAACTCTTCATATTCATCGGTTTCAACCGGATAAATACCGGCAAAAACCATAGGTTTGACATCTTCAAAACCTTCAATGGGCTTTGAAGTCGGATGGAGTGCATCGGTTATGGTATCACCGACTTTAACTTCACGCGCATCTTTGATTCCGGATATTAAATAACCGACATCGCCGGTGGTAATTTCAGGTGCCGGCAACTGTTTCAACTTAAGATAACCCACTTCGTCGGCTTCATAGGTTTTGCCGGTTGCCATAAATTTGATTTTCTGACCTTTTTTGATTTTACCGTTAAAGACTCTGAAATATACTTCAACACCGCGATACGGATTGTAAACCGAATCAAATATCAATGCTTGTAACGGCGCATCGGGATCACCTTGCGGTGGCGGAATTTTTTCGATGATTGCCGTTACAACTTTATCAATTCCTTCCCCGGTTTTGGCGCTTGCCCAAATCACATCGTCGGGCTCGCAACCCAGTAAATCCACTATTTCGTCGGTCACTTCCAAGGGTTTGGCGCTGGGCAAATCCACTTTGTTGAGTACGGGAATGATTTCCAAATCGTTTTCTAAAGCCAAATACAAATTGGAAATGGTTTGTGCCTGAATACCTTGTGCCGCATCGACAATCAATAATGCCCCTTCGCAAGCAGCAATGGCACGGGACACTTCGTAAGAAAAATCAACGTGCCCGGGGGTGTCAATCAAATTGAGTTTGTAAGGGGCGCCATTGTGAATATAATCCATTTGAACAGCGTGGCTCTTAATGGTAATGCCCCTTTCGCGTTCCAAATCCATATCATCTAACACTTGATCTTGTTTTTCTCTTTCGGTAATGGCGCCGGTATATTCTAACAAGCGATCAGCCAAGGTGCTTTTACCGTGATCAATGTGGGCGATGATGGAAAAGTTTCTGATATTATTGATAATTGCCATGCTGTTTTTTAAATTGAATTAAATGCAAAGATACGCAAAAAAGCGATTGGGTTTTTTCTCAACAAAAACAAAAAAAAGCCACTCTGATAAAGAATGGCTTTTTGTTATTTACTCACAAAGATTTATCTACCAAAGAATTTTTTTCCCATATTAAACAAATCGTCAACAACACTGCCGTCACCGTCTTGATCTAATAAATTTTCGATAAAACTGCTGTGTTGGGCTGCTTCTTGATGGCCGCCAATCATGTTGCCTATAATATTGGTTAAATCTGTCGGATTAGACACATTGGCTTGACGGGTTTGTTTGCCAAGCATTCCCATGACAATCGGAGCTGCCATTTTGAGAATATTCATTGCAGAGCCCATATCCAAGCCGTTTTGTTTGCTGATTGCAGCTGCAACAACTTCTTTTTTGTCACCCAAAACATGACCTAAAATTTTGTCGCCGTCTTCAATAACGTCTTCATTCACGTTACCGCCACCGAAGATATCGGAAATATTGTCTAAAAGACTACCGTCATGCTTGCTATTTAAAGCATTTAACAAACCCGATGCAGTTTCGGGATTAGAAGCGTTTTTCTTTAAGGCACCCATCAACATAGGAATAGCTGCGCTTAAAGCAGATTGTGTTTTGGAGCTATCTTGTCCCAACTGAGAGCCCACCCCTTGAATAACCATTTGACCCATAGGTCCTTGTAATAAATCCATAATTCCGGACATAATTGTATTGTTTTAAAATTAGACAACAAATTTAACATTTTTTTTATTAAAAATGATTTTTTTAAGAGATTAGATGCCGGACAAAGCTCGCCAAATATTATTTGATATGTATTTTGGGCTTTTAAAGTATTTTACAAATATTAGTTCATATGCATAAAAACTTACTTTAGGTAAGGAATGTGGATTATTTAGCTTAGAAAATTTAGTATCTTTGTATGCCAATCAAACCTATCACAATCAATAAAACAGGAGTTATGAAAAAAACAAATAAACATACCGTCAAAAAATCAATTTCTTTAAAACGAATTACTTTCTTATTTATATTGTATTCATTTATTTACTTAACGGTTTTTGCATTTATTGATTTCTATGCTTACTACGCTATTAACCCGTACTTAATAACTGTTTTATCAGTTCTTTTAGGTGCTGGCTCAACTTTTTATCATGTCAAAAAGCGGTATCATGGATATATAGATCATATAATTGAAAGGTTGGAAGACTAATATTTAAACTGATGATACATTCAAAATAGAGCAATTTATTATCCTGTTTTTGCTCTACCGATATTATTTACACCTAATTATTTTAAGTGAATCAAAATCTTTGGTTCTAATTTATTTAAAGATTGACATAATTTCTTATATTATCTTACGATAAATTATAACAATTTCTTAACACCACTTCGTTTATTTTACACTTAAATTTGTCATTGATAAAAAAAATGACTTATGAAAGCATTAAATATTTTAAGCTTGCTCTTTTTGTTGGGAATAAGTTCTTGTAGTGTTTATAATCAAAAAACCTTATCTCAAAAGATAAAAAAAGCCCCCCACGGATTAAATTTAAAATTTATGGATACGACTGTCAGACCTCAAGATGATTTTTACAATTATGTCAACGGTACATGGATGAAACAAACTAAAATTCCGGCAGATCGCAGCCGTTGGGGAAGTTTTGACGAATTGCGTAAAAAAACCGATCAAAATACCTTAAAAGTTCTAAACGAAGCTCAAAAAGACCAACAATACAAAGCAGGTTCCGACGAACGCAAAGCGCTGGATTATTTTGCTTCGATCATGGATACCGTCAGCAGAAATAAAGCCGGGCTGAAGCCCCTTAAGCCCTATTTGGAACAAATCAACAAGATTAAAACCAAGCAAGATGTCGCAAAATTTATGCAAGAAAACGAACCGGTTTTAAGTTCTGCATTTTTTGGTATAGGGGTACATGCCGATATGAAAGACAGCAACAAAAATGTCTTATATGTCTATCCTTCAGGTGCCGGTTTGCCTGAGCGTGATTATTACGTAGCCGATGATAAGGATTCAAAAAAAATAAGAGAACAATACAAAGCACATATCGGTAAAATGCTGAAATTTTTGGGCAAATCCGATGCCGAAATAGCCCGGGCACAAGACCATATTTTAAAAATAGAAACGGACTTAGCCAAAGCCAAGTTAACCAAAGAAGAACGCCGTAAGCCCGAAAATACTTACAACCCGATGTCAGTCAATGACTTACAAAAATTAATGCCTGATTTTGACATCAAAGCATACTTGAAAGCTTTAAATATCAATGTAGATAGCGTCGTAGTCAGTCAGCCCGGATACATGAAAGAATTTGACAAAGTCTTTAAAAATCAACCTATCGAAGCTATTAAAGATTATCTGACATGGAATACCTTCCGTGGTGCTGCGGGCACCTTATCTACAGAAATATCCAATGCCAATTGGGAATTTTACGGCAAGACATTAGACGGACAACCCAAACGCAAAGCCTTGGACGAACGTGCGTTATCGACTGTCAATTGGAGTATTGGCGAAGCTGTCGGAAAAATTTATGTCAAAAAATATTTTCCGCCGGAAGCCAAGCAAAAAGCTAAAGAAATGATTACGTATTTGCAAAAAGCATATAAACAACGTATCCATAACTTACCATGGATGAGTGATGAAACCAAGAAAAAAGCCATTCATAAAGTTGAAAGTTTACAAATCAAAATCGGCTATCCCGACAAATGGAAAGACTATAGTCAGTTAACCATAAAATCGCCCAAAAATGGCGGTACCTATTTTGACAACAGTTTAGCAGTAAGCCGTTGGCATTTTAATGACAATATAGCCAAATTGAAAAAACCGGTGGATAAAACCGAATGGGGTATGGCACCCCAAATAGTTAATGCTTATTACAATCCGTCTTATAACGAAATTGTATTTCCGGCAGCTATTTTACAACCGCCTTTCTATGATTATCGTGCTGATGAAGCCGTTAATTACGGTGGGATGGGTGCTGTTATCGGACATGAAATCTCACACGGCTTTGATGACCAAGGTGCTAAATTTAATGCGGAAGGCAATTTTGAAAACTGGTGGACCAAAAAAGATTTTGAACAGTTTAACCAACTGGTCAAAAAATTAGCCGACCAATACAGCAAAATAGAAGTCTTACCCGGAGTGTTTATCAATGGGCAATTTACTTCCGGTGAAAATATCGGTGACTTAGGTGGAGTAAATGCCGCTCTGACTGCTTTGAAATTGTACTACAAAGACCACCAAAAACCGGATAAAATTCAAGGATTTACCCCCGAGCAACGCTTTTTTATGTCATGGGCAACTATTTGGCGTACCAAATCACGAGAAGAAGCCCTGAAAAAACAAATCAAAACCGACCCGCACAGCCCCGGACAAGTACGTGCCGTGCAACCTTTGCGTAATGTAGATGCATTTTATAAAGCTTTCAATATTAAAAAAGGCGATAAAATGTATATGAATCCGGATGAACGCGTGAAAATTTGGTAAAAATTATGAACCGATAAATTTAAAACTGCCGGATTTAATAAACCGGCAGTTTTTTTAGTTTGGTTGATTATTTCATCATGCAATTTATCAATAAAATATCGTAATTTTGCAAAAATTTTAAAACTACCTATGTTATCAGTAAATAATGTATCCGTTCAGTTCGGAAAACGTGTCTTATTCGACGAAGTCAATGCGCAATTTAAAAAAGGCAATACCTATGGTATCATTGGTGCCAACGGTGCCGGAAAATCTACTTTCTTAAAAGTCTTGTCTGGAGACATAGAACCGACAACCGGTACGGTGCACCTTGAACCGGGTAAACGTATGTCGGTTTTAAAGCAAGACCACAATGCTTTTAATGACTATACGGTTTTGGATACCGTTATTATGGGAAATCAAGATTTGTATAAAATTCAAAAAGAATTGGATGAATTATATGCCAATCCCGACCCAACGGACAAAGAAGTAGAGCGAATGGGCGAGTTACAAGAACGTTTTGAAGAAATAAACGGCTGGAATGCCGAAAGTGATGCGGCTATTTTGTTATCAAATTTAGGTGTTCCCGAAGATTTGCACTATGTAAAAATGTCGGAATTGGAAAGTAAGATGAAGGTGCGGGTCTTATTGGCACAAGCATTGTTTGGCAATCCGGATGTATTGATTATGGACGAGCCGACTAACGATTTGGACTTTGAAACCATTGCTTGGTTAGAAGACTTTTTGGCAAATTATGAAAATACGGTTATAGTCGTGTCTCACGACCGCCACTTTCTCGATGCTGTCAGCACGCATACCGTTGATATTGACTATAATAAACTGAATTTTTACACCGGAAACTATTCATTTTGGTACAACGCCAGTCAGCTTAAAGCCAAACAACGGGCACAACAAAACAAAAAAGCCGAAGAACGCAAAAAAGAATTGGAAGATTTTATCCGCCGTTTTTCAGCCAATGTTGCCAAATCAAAACAAGCAACCGCTCGTAAAAAAATGATAGAAAAACTCAATATTGACGATGTACGGCCTTCAAGCCGTCGCTATCCGGGTATTATTTTTCAACCCGAACGCGAAGCCGGTGATCAAATTTTCGAAACCGAAAATCTTTCAAAAAGTATCGATGACGATTTGCTGTTTGCCAAAGTTGACATCAATCTGAACAGGGGTAACAAAGTCGCTTTAATTTCAAAAGATTCACGGGCTACGACTGCTTTTTATGAAATCGTCACAGGTAATATGGAACCCGATACCGGCAGTTATCGCTGGGGCGTCACCACGACACAAGCTTATCTGCCGGCTGATAACGACCGGTATTTTCAAGAAGATATGTCACTGGTCGATTGGTTGCGACAATTTGCCAAAACCGATGAAGAACGTGAAGATGTCTATTTGCGTGGCTTTTTAGGCAAAATGTTATTTAGCGGTGATGAAGCTTTAAAATCGGTAAAAGTCTTATCGGGTGGCGAAAAAGTCAGAGCTATGTTGTCCCGAATGATGCTGAAAAAAGCCAATATTTTGCTCTTGGATGAACCAACCAACCACTTGGATTTGGAATCTATTCAAGCCCTGAACAATGCGCTTATCAATTTTCCCGGAACGGTTATTTTTACCACACGTGACCATGCTTTTGCACAATCGGTTGCCGATAGAGTGATTGAAATAACCCCTAAAGGCACTATTGACCGTTTGATGCATTTTGACGAATATCTCAACGATAAGAAAATCAAAGAATTGCGTGAAAAAATGTATCGGTAAGATTAGATTTGAAAGTGTAAATTTTAACTAATTTTGGTGAATACCGGAAAAAATATGTTAAATGATACAAGAAAGGGATTCTATCTAAAGATAAAAACTTTAAATATCAATAATTACAGAAGAGATTTCTCACTATGTTCGAAATGACAACTAGTTCTCAATTCATCTATTTTTAAAAATAATATTTCAATCCTAACCCGATACTGTTAATTCGTGTATCGGGATAGCGGTAATTTTTTAGACCGGCTGTCAATCGCCAATGCGAGATAAAATAATTAACCTGTACTTGATAATTTTTGATAATAACCGGATCAAAATATGCCCAATGAGCTTGCCCTTCAACGCTGACATGTTCCGGTAAGAACAATTCCGCCCCGATGTGATAAGTTAAGCCGTTATGATTACTCGGATTGTCTGTAAACATAGTACCCAAACCATACCATAAGTCAAATCGTCTGGTACGGATGCGGTGGTAACTAAACGAAATATCGGTTTGCGATAAATAATCGGCTGAAGCGGTTAATCGGGGTAATTTGACATAAGCCAGTTGTATTGAAAAACGCTTGAGTAAACGCAAATCTGCAGCTACATTCCCAAAATATTTTTGTTTAGGTGTGATGTACAAACTTGAATTGGCTTCCAATCTAAAAGGAACGGCATCTCTATCATAAGTATAATTCCCTTCACGATTATAGAAATAAGGATAAGGCGTTAATCCGGCATCGTGCATAGGCGTATCTTTTTCCAGAAAAGATTCAACCAAAATACCGTAAGTGATTTCCGAAGCAAACCAACCCAAAATATCTACCAAAGGATTATAGCCGGTTTGTGCGCTTTGTCGGTAAGATGATGGTATGGTTTGTTGTGCCCAACTGTTTTGTACGGATACAAATAACAGAATAGCTAAAAAAGCCGTTTTCATTATCTCAAAGATTTTTTTAAAATTTCTTATTTCGATTTTATTTTTTAATTATCTATAAATCAATCTTTTATCATAACAGATTTATTTTTAGGGATATTTCCCATATGTTTAAACCGGTTGTGTGTCCACAAATAATATGCCGGTGCCGCTTTAATTTGTTGTTCCAATTTTTCTATAAAAATATCAGTCAGTTCATAATCATCAAAATCATTTGGTATCTTTGTAATAAGTTCAAAATCAACGCTGTAGTAACCGCGTTTTAATTTGTTAATCCGCATAAAAACAAATGCTGCATGATATTGTTTTGCCAAAACTTCCGGACCGGTAAAGACCGGCACTTTGGCATTGCCAAAAAAAGGACGCCAATATTTGGCACGATGTCGTTGTGGGGATTGATCAGCCAGTAGCCCCAAAATAAATTGCTTTTGCTGTGAGGCGTATGCTTTTAGAGTATTTCGTAAATTTTTGGTTTCAATGAGTTTCCCCCCAAAACGCGACCGGTTTTTAAGCATAAATTTTTCAAAATACGGATTATTGATTTTAAGATAAGTTGCTATGGGGAGTGCTTTGGTCATGCTCGCCAGTGAAAATACCCATTCCCAATTGCCATAATGCCCGCCAACCATAATTACATTTTTGCCTTCACCGGTCAGCTCATTGATCAATTCGGCATTATGAAACACAAATCGTTTATTCATTTGCGCCAAACTCATATGAAATGCTTTGACCATTTCTACAAATAAATCGGCAAAATGCTTGTAAAATTGTTTTTCGATTTTGTGTCGTTCGGACTCGGTTTTATCCGGAAAAACCAATTGTAAATTGCGACGTACCACTTTTTTGCGATATCCTGCTATATAATATATTATAATGTATAAAATATCGGAAATCCGGTACAATAGCCAAAATGGCAATCGCGAAAACAGAAAAATTACCGGATATAATAATATGTATATCAAATAAGCCAAACCACTTTTTTTAAAAACAAAGATAGATAATTTTTTGCGCATGTCGCTTTATCATCCGATAAGAACGATGCTTTTATTTTGGCTTATTTGAGACTTTATATTGTCTGTATTAGAAATAATATAAACTTAACATACAAAAGAAACTTTAAATTGTTTTTTTATTTATTTTTGATTTTGATACCAATGGCTTTTTATTCTAAAAATATATTATAATAAATGAACGGCATATTGAAATGAATTAAAAACTAGCAATGCCACAATTTTTTTTAAAACATACCACCCCTGCACAGTTATACATTTGGCATATTACCGAAAGTCGTGAACAATTAAAAGCGTTGTTACCCCATGAAAAGACTGAAGCCGTCGGTAAATATGCTTCTATTGTACATCAAAAACAATATTTAGCCAAGCAAATTTTGCTACACCGGACGCACTTGGATAAACACATACATTATTTAACATCCGGCAAACCGGTTTTGAATGACGATCAATATATATCTATCAGTCACTCTGATAGTTATGTGGTTATTGCAGTCAGTTCGCAACCTGTTGGAATTGATATAGAAAAACCAAATCCCAAACTCATTAAAATTAATTCCCGCTTCAAACATCCTGATGACAAATTACCTGCTTTAATCAGCGAACCGGTACAACTGCAATACCTTTGGACTGCCAAAGAATGTATTTACAAATTGGCAGGTATTGCCGGATTAAATTTTAAAAACGATATACGACTCTTGTCATTTAATCAATTTGATACTTCCGGAACAGCTTTACTCAAAAATAGACAAAAAATTAAGCTGTTTTTTAACAAATTAGAGCCAAATTTTGTGCTTTGTACGGCTTTTTTTAGCAAATAATGCAATTTAAAATGTTTAGTCTTAGGTTTTAAGTATCTTTGTTTAAACAAACAAACAACACTAGTGATGAAGTATGAATTGATAAAACCATCCGACATTGCCAAAGCTTTAAAAATAGATAAAACAGGTGGCATCGGTACTGCAGCCGGCTGGCTATTGATGCGTCTGCTCGGCATGAATCAAATCAATAAAATTTACCGGAATATTGCACAAAATCATGGTTTGGATTTTATCAATGCCATTATTGATCAACTCAATATCAGTTTTGACATTCCGGAAGAAGACCTGAAACGTATTCCTGAGACAGGACCGTTTATTACGGTTTCAAACCATCCGTTGGGCGGAATGGACGGGGTTCTGCTGTTGAAAATGATATTGCAAAAACGAAAGGATTATAAAGTGTTGAGTTCCTTTATTTTAAAAAACATTCCACAATTAGACGACTATGTTATCAATATACATTCGGATGATAAAGTTAAAGCAGGACTCAAGAATGCCCTATCCTATTTAGCCGAAGGACATGGCTTGGGTTTGTTTCCCGCCGGAGAAGTTTCCACATATAAAAACGGTAAATTGGTAGTGGATAAAACTTGGGATAAACAGGTACTCAAACTGCTTTACAAAGCCCAAGTTCCTATTATTCCCGTATATTTTCACGGTAGAAACAGTCGCTTATTTTATTTTCTATCACGCTTGCATCCGGTCTTGCGTACGGCAAAATTACCTTCGGAAGCCATTTCGGACATGAAAAAAAACATCAAAGTTAGAATAGGCAAACCTATAACCCCTAAAACACAAGCCGGTTTTGCAGACCATAATATGCTGGGAGAATTTATCCGTAAAAAAACATATATCCTAGCCAAAACTTTTGAAAAAAAGTCTATTAAAGATAAGGTAAAATTACCGGCAACCCAACTAAAAAACCGTCCAAAACCGGTTATTGCGGCTATAGCAGTTGATAAATTAAAAGCGGAAATAGAAAATCTGAATCACATAGACGCCAAGCTTTTTGACAAAAAAGAATACGTAGTATATTTAGCCGATGCCAAAGATATCCCTAATTTGTTGAGAGAAATAGGACGCTTACGTGAAATTACTTTTAGAGCCGTCGGTGAAGGCACCGGTAAAGAATTGGATTTAGATAAATATGACAAATATTACAAACATCTGATTTTATGGGATCAAGAGCAAAACCAATTGGTTGGAGCGTACCGGATGGGGTTGGGACGTGATATTTTTGAAAAACACGGTATTAAAGGATTTTACTTGAGTGAATTATTTACTTTTGAGCCGGAATTGTACGAAATGCTGAGCCGTTCCATAGAAATGGGACGGGCTTTTATTAAAAAATCTTATCAACAAAAACCCTTTCCACTGTTTTTATTGTGGCGTGGCATTGTTCATACTACTTTGCGTTACCCTGACCATGAATATTTGATTGGACCGGTAAGTATCAGTGATAAATTTTCGCATTTTTCAAAATCATTGATTATTGAGTTTATGCGTTCTTATTTTTACGATGCTTACACTGCCCAATTTGTACGTCCAAACAAAGCTTTCAAGGTCAAACTCAAACCGGAAGATCGCGCTTTCATCTTTAATAATGCCGGTGATAATTTGAACAAATTTGACAAATTAATAGACGAATTGGAACCCCAAAATTTAAAAGTCCCGGTCCTGCTTAAAAAATATATCAAACAAAATGCCCGTTTGATTGCATTTAACGTTGATCCTGCTTTTAACAACGCTATTGACGGCTTGATGTATATCAAAATCAGCGACTTACCCGAAGAAACCGTCAAACCGGTATTGGAAGAATTTGAAGCGCAGTTTAAAGAAAAAGATCATCGGTCAAACTTGAAAAGATAGTACTAAATTTACCGGAAACTGAACGACCGGTAGAATTTATATATGATTACCAATGATGAAAATATTAATAAAAAACGGTCAACCTTATTCAGGGATTTACAATTTACATAAATAATCATTAAAAGCGCCATAGGTGCAACCTATTGGCAGTAGTAGCAGCGCATTAAATCAATATTTCATTTCTGTTTTATGATATAAACCGGCAATTGCTTGGTGATTTCTATAATTTCGAAATTCAAATCGGAAATCAAATTTTTAAGCAAATTTTCTAAATTGTCTATTCTGATATTCCAGTCATACACTTGATTATTAGCACCTTCATAGGTAAAAATCCACGGCGTTTTATCGGACAAAATATGCGCTAATTGTTTTGCCGAAGCATTATCAATTGTCAAAAAATAATCATCAATCATACTCAAACTTTTATCGGGTGATTCGGCATATTGATACAAATCACGACTGAGCCAACTTGATGTGTCTCGTTCATTGAGTTGGTAAATTTTAAATTTTTTATCAAGTTTTTGCCAGTTTAATCCGGCAGATTTTAAGAATAACTCGGCAACTTTCGGTTGTTGTAGTTCAAATTGATCAGAAAAAACAATTTTCCAATAAGTCATATCATTTTGAATCTGAATTTGATAAGGTTCTACATTCAGCATTTTTGATAAAATAGATTTTAGAGCGCCTTGATAAGTAATTTGACGATGCTCATGGCTTGATTTAAAAGGGATGTCATAGTCAAATCTTTTATATTTTAATGAGAATTTGTTTTCAGTCGTATATTTTTCCTTGTCATTTAGTTTAATTCGTTTATATAATTTTATACGATTACTTTTCCCCTTTTTTTGTCCATATTTTGCTATAAATTTTTTAAGCAATCTTTCATCCAATTCCCAAGGTTTTCCTTGCCAAATGATTTTACCGACAGGATTAAGTAACATCGCTGCCGGAATAGCTTTGATATTAAAATGGTTATAATTATAATGTTCCGGATCATTTGCCGTATAAAAGTTATATTTTTTACGGCTCATAAAAGTTTTGATTTTGTTTTCAGGTTCATCGGAAATATATAAAAACAGTACTTGATCACCGAATTTCTTTTCTAATGCCTGCGTATGTGGCATCGAGCTGATACATGGCGCACACCAAGTCGCCCAAAAATCAACATAAACCAAAGAACTATGCAACTGTTCCGAAGAAGGTTCATGAATCCATTGATTGATTTTAATTTGCCCAAAACCCAATATTGGTATTAAAAAAACAATCAAAAAGTTAAAAAATGTTAATTTTTTTAAAAATAAATCTTTTTTTAACATAAAAAATTTTTATATATTTGCATTATGATTTTTTGATATATATCTTATATCAATAATCGTGCAACAAAATTAAAAATAACCAATAAAAAACAAAACAGCATGAAAAAACTATTACTTATTGCTATCGTAATGATGGGAATGTCCGGCTTTGCTCAAGTTGACGGATTACCCCAAAACCCGGACCCGGGAAAATGTTATGTCAAATGTACAACCCCCGATGAATTTAGTACAGAAACCGTACAAGTTGAAGTGCGTCCCGCTTACAAAGTTTTAAAAACAACCCAACCCAAATACAAATGGGTGACCGAAAAAGTATTGGTACAAGAAGCCAGTAAAAAATATATTTACCATCCGGCTACTTACAAAACAGTTAAAGTACCTTACGTAAAAAAAGAAGCCAGCAAATATTATAAAGTTATCCCTGCTACTTTTACCAATGATACTCAAGAATTGGAAATTTTCCCGAAAACGGCTCAATGGGAATACTCTTCATATAAAGACTGTGCCAGCAGCAATCCTAATGACTGTAAAACCTTATGTTATGTAGAAAAACCGGCTCAATATAAAACTGTTCCGGTCAAAAAAATAGGACAAGATGCGCATACTGAAGAAGTACCAATCGCTGAAAAAACAGATTTCTATTACAAAAAAGTGATTGACCAACCGGCTAGAGTGGAAGAAGTAGAAATTCCCGCTAAATATGCTACAATCAAAAGACAAGTTATAGATGTCCCGGCTAAGGTAACCGAAGAAACCATTCCTGCTAAATTTGTAGAAGTTAAAAAACAAGTTTTGGCTAAAAAAGGTGGTGTTTCCGTATGGAAAGAAATTGATTGCGGTTTGGTTAAACCCAATAAATTAAATATCCACTGGCCCTTAAACAGTGCCAAATTAACTTCTAAAGCCAAAAGCGAAATTGATCGCGTTTTGATTCCGTTATTAAAAAATAATCCGGGTACCAAAATCGAGTTGTCTTCTCATACCGACAGCCGTGGTTCAAAAGCTTATAACAAACGTTTATCTCAAATGCGTGCCGATGCCATCAAAAGCTATTTGATTTCTAAAGGCATCAGTCCTAATCGTATTGTTTCTATCGGTTACGGCGAAAGCAGATTGTTAAACAACTGCTCTGACGGTGTCCCTTGTTCTGAAGCACAACACCAAGTTAACAGAAGAACCGAATATAGAGTTATCAACAACTAAATATTTATTTTTTCAAAATAATAAACTTCCGTTGCCTTCGGGTAGCGGAAGTTTTTTTGTAAATTAGCCCGACAAAAAAATTATGTGAGTTTTGGCAAAGAAAGTTACCCCATTAATGAAACAATACAACAGCATCAAGGCAAAATATCCTGATGCATTATTGCTGTTTAGAGTGGGCGATTTTTATGAAACTTTCGGAAACGATGCCATTAAAGCCGCCAAAATTTTAGGCATTGTCCAAACCAAACGCGGAAACGGTTCGGAAGCTGAAACTGCCTTAGCGGGATTTCCGCATCACTCTCTAAACACTTATTTGCCCAAATTGGTTAAAGCCGGTTTACGTGTTGCCATTTGTGACCAACTGGAAGACCCCAAACTGACCAAAAAAATTGTCAAACGCGGCGTCACCGAAGTAGTAACCCCAGGTGTAGCGCTCAATGATGATGTGCTTGAAGCCAAATCTAACAATTTTTTGGCGTCGGTATATTTTGATAAGAAAAAAATAGGCATTGCTTTTATCGATGTTTCTACCGGTGAATTCTTGGTTAGTGAAGGCAATAAAGACTATATTGATAAACTATTGCAAAATTTTAAACCATCGGAAATCTTATTCAGCCATGCCCAGCAAAAACAATTTACCGAAGCATTTGGCATGGACTTCTATACCTTTAAACAAGACGAATGGGTCTATCAAGTCGATTATACCGATGAATTGCTCAAAAATCATTTTCAAACCGTTAACCTGAAAGGTTTTGGTGTTGCCGACCTTAAAACCGCTTTGATTGCTGCCGGTGCTATCTTACATTACCTGTCCGATGTCAAACAAAATGATTTAAAACACATCAATAAAATCAGTAGGATTGAAGAAGATGCTTATGTCTGGATGGATAAATTTACCATTCGCAATCTTGAACTATACGGCAGCTCACAACCCAATGCCGTTACACTGCTTGACATTATCGATCAAACGCTTACGGCTATGGGGGGACGAAATATCCGCCGTTGGCTGGCTTTACCGTTAAAAGATAAACATAAAATTGACGAACGACTGCAAATCGTAACACAATTTGTAAATTATCAAGAATTATCGGCTGATATCAGCAGCCGGTTAAAACAAATAGGCGATATTGAACGCTTGGTATCCAAAGTTGCTACCGGCAAGGTCAATCCGCGTGAAGTCATTCAATTATTAAGTTCGCTCGATGCCATTATTCCGGTTAAAGAGCAATTAGCAAACCAACCGGAACCGGCTTTACAAAAAATAGCCGAGCAAATCAACCCTTTGGACTTGTTGCGAGACAAAATCCGTCATACTATCAATGAAGACGCCCCGGTCAATTTGCAAAAAGCTAATGTAATTAAATCCGGTGTGTCGGAAGAATTGGACGAATTGCGACAATTAAAATCATCATCAAAGCAGATTTTAGACCAAATCGTCATGCGTGAAATCCAACGTACCGGTATCAATTCGCTGAAAATCGGTTTTAACAATGTGTTCGGCTACTACCTTGAAGTACGAAATACCTACAAAGACCGCGTCCCTGACGATTGGATTCGCAAACAAACTTTAACGGCTGCCGAGCGCTATATCACCGAAGAACTCAAAGAGCTAGAAACTAAAATACTCGGTGCCGAAGAGAAAATTTTACAACTCGAACAAAACATTTTTCAACAGCTCATCACTTGGTTACACGACTATATCAAAGCCATTCAAATCAACGCCCATTTGATTGGCGAAATTGACACTTATCTGTCTTTTGCCCGTTTGGCTATCCGGCATAATTATACCAAACCGGAAATTGATCAAAGTTACGATATCGATATTAAAGACGGGCGCCATCCGGTTATTGAACAACAACTGCCGGAAGGAGAAAGTTATATTCCAAATGATATTTTTTTAGATCGCGACCGGCAACAAATCATCATGATTACCGGACCGAATATGTCCGGAAAGTCCGCCTTGTTGCGTCAAACCGCATTAATTGTGCTTTTGGCACAAATCGGTAGTTTTGTGCCGGCAAAAGATGCCCGTATCGGGATTATCGACAAGATATTTACCCGCGTCGGTGCGTCCGATAATATTTCTATGGGCGAATCAACCTTTATGGTAGAAATGAATGAAACGGCAAGTATTCTCAACAATTTGTCCGACCGTAGTTTGATTTTACTGGACGAAATAGGTCGTGGCACCAGTACTTACGATGGTATTTCCATTGCTTGGGCTATTGCCGAATATCTGCACGAACATCCGGCACGACCTAAAACCTTGTTTGCTACGCACTACCATGAACTCAATGATATGAGTCAAACTTTTGAGCGTATTAAAAATTATAATGTTTCTATCAAAGAAGTTAATAACAACATTATTTTTGTCCGCAAACTGGTTCCCGGCGGTAGCGAACACAGTTTCGGAATTCATGTGGCAAAATTGGCGGGTATGCCGTTGCGTGTGATTAATAGAGCCAATAAAATTTTAAAAGAACTGGAAGCAACCAAACAAAAAGATACCATTAAAGAACAACTCAATCAATCAACCAAAGGTATGCAACTGAGTTTTTTTCAGTTAGATGACCCTTTGCTTGAAGAAATCAAAGAAGAAATACTCGATACCGATATTGATAATCTTACCCCGGTTGAAGCTCTAATGAAGCTTAATGAAATTAAACGGATGTTGACCGGAAAAAAGAACCCCTAATCACTTGGCAAAAATTAAAAAGCAGATATAGAATCTTTAATAAAAAAGCCCAAGTTCTCTTATGCTTTTTTTCCGTATTTTTGTAAAACTTAAAAAATCAAATATAAACAAATGAAAAAAATAGCCCTAATCTTCAGTTTTATACTTTTAATGACTGCTTGTAAAAACGATGCAACGCAAACAACTGCAAAATCAGACCAAGCCAAACCTAAAGCGAAAAGTATAGAACGTGAAGCCGACCATAGTAAAACCAAATTTGTGTTGTTTCAGAGCGACTATGACCCGAAAACCACCTATCAAAAAATGAAAGGTTATCTTGAAGAAAAAGGTATGTTCTATCCGCGCATTGTCGATCATGAAACGGCTGCTAAAAACGCCAATATGGAACTGAATACCATTTATCTGGTCATATTCGGCAATCCGAAAATGGGAACGCTACTGATGCAGGAAAATCCGGAAGTCGGTATAGAATTACCGCTTAAAGCATTGATTTACAAGGACAACGAAGGTCGTACTTGGGTTATGTATAAAGATATGAATTATCTCAAAGATTTATATTTCATCAAAGACCCTAACGGGGTTATTGAAAAAATGAATAAACTACAAGCCGGATTTAAACAAGCCGTCATCAATCCGATTAAAACCACGCAGATTAAAGATGAAGAAGTTGAATAAAGTAAAAACGCTTCGAAAAAAGTAAATCAATGAAACTCAAAAAATATTTAAAACAGCAAGGTTATCAACCAATCGTTTTAACCACTTTACCATCCGGACATCATTTATTGAGTGCTAAACTCAATGGTAAAAAGGGTAATTTTATACTTGATACCGGCGCTTCAACCACTTGTATAGACGAAGTCAAAGTAGAAAAGTTTAAAATAAAAGCCAAAGATACCGAACACAAAGCTACCGGAGCCGGCAGTAATGA